>JAJRVC010000454.1 GCA_024277475.1 Deltaproteobacteria bacterium | reverse complement strand
CCTGCCTTCTAATCGAGGCCATCATTAATTGCTCCTTCAAGCTCCTTGTTAATCCGATGCATTTCTGCTGCCGCTTCCTGATATTCGACAGCAAGTCTTTGATCTCTTCGTTCTTTAACCAGTCGCACGATAGCCTCTGTAATAAAACGGCTCCTTTTTCTGGATTCTACCTCTTGAGAGAGCTCCCTGAATACATTCTTGGGCATGCTGACATTGATACGGACCGTTTCCATTGTGTCCTCCCAGTATGTTTTTAATCGAATAATAATAAATTACATTGTTAGTGTCAATATTTTTTCTACTGATCCTTGAGGCGTTCGACTTCCGATTTGGCTGAATATAAAATTACTATACCCAACCAAATCGTTATTGCATTTTACGTTTTGGCTGATTATATAATGCTCTAATCGCCCCCTCTCCCCGTCCCTGCTTCTCCATATCCACCCATCCCGGGCTACGGTCTCGTACTGTTCAATCCCACAAAGGTGCCGCCGTTTTTTTGACACAAAATCCGCATGAGGGTGGCAAAACGCTCCCCGGTGTTGCCGCGCCCGACGCTGTCTTTTAACATAACAGGAAATCCCACGGCATGGATCCGGACCCGGCGCGTTCCATCTTTTGTGGCTCTGTTGATCCGATCGACTTCGTCGATAACCGGTTGAATTGCGTTGCCGCTGAACTCGTCGCCGAAGACAAACAGACTGATTTTTTTATCCGGAGAATAAAACGTCCTGATTGCCGCTTCAATGCCCTCCACCGGACTGCTGTTGCTAAACGAGCGCCAGGTACTCAGGCTGGAAATGATTGCGCGACGGCGGGCGGGGGTGTCGGGTATCCATTTTCCCCGGTACTGGGAAAACATGTAGTTGCCCATGTCGTTCATGATCTGAATACCTTTTACTTTCGGATATACTTTTAAAGTTTCAGCAAGCTTTTTCTGCACCAGGCTCCAGGCGTTGCGCTGCATGCTGCCGGAGGTGTCAATGATAAAGATGATATATTCACTGTCCACCGGGATACCGCCGACTGAACGGTCAACTTGCCGGGGCTGATTTTTCAACAGCCGTTTCATTTCAGCGGTAAGCTGCTGAAGTGCCCGGGCCAGCTTCTCCTCAATGATATTTTGCACCTGCGCGTGTTGATCCGATGCCGCAAATTCTCCTTTGATATTTGACAGGTCGCCCTGCAGCCGGGCCAGTTTTTTCTTCTCTTGCGACAGCTGTTCTTTTTTCCCCCGTAACTCTCGATTGAGCACCGCTGTCTTACCGCGGATTTCTTGCAGTTCCTCTTCCCGCTGAACTATTACAGATAAAAGATCTTTGTTCAACTTTTCGATGATAACGGGTTCAGCGAACTTGGATAATACAAACAACAGGATGATGGCGCCAAAACCACAGCAGATCACATCCAGAAAGGACAGGCTGAATATTTCGATATCGCGGCGACGTGATTTCATGGCCAATCCCGTGAAGGACAGAAAAAGGACCCCCTGGTATCCTTGGCCAGCTTCCAGAACGCACTGGCGGCAAAGGGATCGCCTTCCATGGGATACAAAATAATATTGACCGGCACCCGTGAAGGCAGCCGCCGGACAGCATCATTAAACAAGCGCAGGCGTTTTTTCCCGGAAACTCTTTTCCCCCAGGGTTTTTTAGCTCCCTGGGTCGGCAGGCTGTCTGACAACAGAAAAATATTATCCGGTGCCGGTTTCATTTCACCGATAGCGTTAAAGGCATTTAACAGGCTGGTACCTTTTTGCGGGACCAGTTTGCGCATCCGGGCCACTGCTTGATTGAGTTTATCGACCTCACCGGCATTCAGCCAGGTTCCGTTGGTTCCGGCAACTAAAGGTCCGGCGGTTTCATTAAACGTGTACACTTGGAATTTGCTCGTCGGGGGCAGCTGAGTGATTAACCAGTCGAGGGTCTTGACTGTCTGCTGCCATTTGGGAGATTTTAATTTTTCTTGTATCCGCAGGTTACGCCGGCGAATGACACCGACAATAGTTTTATCCAGCATGCTGGCTGAGGAATCCACCAGTATAAAAATCCGTCTACCGCCCATTTTCAGATCTGTGAGATATTGACGATCACCGTGTCCGGGAAATGGTCGCAGTTTGGAGCCGAGTTCATCCCGTGCACCGGCCCCGGCTCTCAGTCGTTTAACATCTTTTTCCAGGGATTTCAGATCGGCTTTTAATTTGTTGACATGGGTTTTTGACGCCAGGGTGTCCCTATCGCTGTCGGCCAGCTCAACCTTTTTTTCTTTGATGGTCTCGATTACCCGGCGGGAAAGTCCTTGTGTTTTTACCAGTTCGGCCAGAATTTTTGTCAGTATATTGCGGGACCGGATTAATTGTTTTTTGTCTTCGAACACCTGGTTTTCGATGCGGTCGACTTCAGCACGAAGGTCGGCCGTAACGGTGTCGCGCCGGGCGGCACTTTTGGCATTTACCAGGACGAACAACAAAATGATCGCTCCCAGACCGCAGGTAATAATGTCCAGAAAGGACAAACTGAAGACATTCAGGCGCTTACGTTTCATCTTTCTCCAGGCAGGCGATCAATTGGAGCTGTTGGCCGTCTGTCCCCAACCGAATAGTCTGGCCGAGTTTCAGGGCCATACTCCCGTTTACGCGGATTCCATTCACGAAAGTTCCGTCAGTGCTGAAATCATTGAGCACAATTTCCCGGCCTTGGAGCTCAACTGAGCAATGTCTGGCACAGTTCCCGGCTGTCTGGCCGTAAATATGCACGCCTGTATTGCCGGTACCCATTTCCCGACCGATGATCAGCGGGTTTTCAGTGATCGGATAAGCAATGCTGCGATAGAGCAAGTGTGTCGGCAGGGGTTCGGTCACCCGCTTTCCGGACGGAAGTTGATCATACTCCCGGTGGGAAGGTTGCCATGGACGACTGGTGAAAAAAGATACATTTTTACTACTGTGTTGATCGGATAACCGGTTCCAGATTCCAAGCACACCATAAGCTCCGGCACCCCGGTCGAGCTCAATAATTTGAGCATCTTTTATGGTGGCCAGCATTTCCCTGCATCCGGGCAGACGGGTGAGGCGGTGTGATACTTGAAGGACTACCGCCGGTTTGTCTTTTGGGTGTTTGTTTCGTATTCTTGCAATTAAGCGGTTCAGTTCAGCGTAAATCGGTTCAGCCTTGCGGGTGATGAGGTCGCGTTTCAAAGTAATATTGTAGCGTGCGGCCCCGCCGTTTATTTCAAAAATCAGGGTCGGATTTTGCTGAAGCTGTGAGAGAATCCCGGGCAGGCGATCATGCAGTTCCTGTTCCGAGGTGGCCTGGTGTAAAGGGTCAAAGCGGGTGGTGCGAACAAATTCCTGTGCAATCGCGTCCACCCATTCCCGGTACAGCCGAATAAGACCTTTTTGGGTGGCTGTTACCGAATCTTCTATTGTCAGATGTTCCCCCTGCTTAAGATAGATGACTTCGATGCGGTGCAGGTGAATATCCAGGTACAAAAGCATTTTGTGCGGACAGGCAACAGACGATGCCGCTAGTGCCATGGGTACGAATCCTTTAACCGGCAGGGACAATTCCTGGGTGATACCCAGGATAAGCCCCAGCTGTTCGCGGTCATAGAAACCCGGAACGGCCATGACGATTTGATCCCCGTGTTTTTGAATCTGCTGCCGTATCAAAGCCAAATGGCTGTATACGATTTCGGCGTTATTTTGCGGTCCATATCGTCTATGCTGCTCTATAGGTTCGGTATCCAGCCGATCCCAGAAATGATTCAGGATTTGACGCGGAAACAGGTGTGCTTTGCTTTCGGCAACTTTTCCCACCAGCAAACCGTTTTTTTGCGGCAGTGCAAAGCCGGGACTCTCCGTGGCCTGTCCGTCGATTGCAAGCAATTCGGCAAAAGAGCCGGCAGCGGCCATGATGCCGGCATCACTTAATTCCAATCCTAATAAAGTCATTGGAGAAGCCTTTTGAAATTGTTTCGGGTTTCGTGCTTTGAATTTTACATTCTGGACAATATACCAAATAAATTCCAAAAGTTATGGGTCGACGAGAAAACTCTTTCACTGTGTATGCAGATGCCTTGTCAGATTTTCTTCAATATAGGCTTCAGTGTCCAGCACATAATGCTCTTGAAGCGATTGCAATTGATGAAGCAGGAACATCAGCACGATGCTGATTAGCAGGGCGATAAAAGTTGAATTAAATGCCACGCCCAAACTCGTGGTGACATCAAAGATATCTCCTTCAATCGCCTTGTGGGCCTGTCCAAGGGCTTGCCCGATACCCCTTACGGTGCCGATAAAGCCTACCGAAGGAATCGCCCAGGCAATATAGCGGATCATGGACAACTCCGATTCCAGCCGATCGGCTTCCGCAGCACAGTATGCATGGCTGGCGCCGGCTGCATCCTGGATGTTTCGGGTTGTGCTGAACCTGTGCAAGGCCGCCAGCAAGGCCCTGGGAAGCAAAGCGCTTCGCTGATGAGGCGGCAGGGCCTGAATTTGCCGCGACAGATCGCGGGTATCTTCCGGCAGAATACGCACACCCTCCGCCAATGGGATCAAATCTTTTTGCAACAACTCTCGATGCCTGATGGTAACAACGCTTTTATAGATCATGAGGGCCAGTGACCAGAACATGAGAATAAAACAGGTTTCCTGCTCATAGTCCTTAATCAATATAAATACGGACCGCTCGGTAGCCGGTGATTTGTCCTCATTCAGCATGGCCACCTGTCTGGCCAGAATCTTGTCGGCCTTGGGGCGAATCACAGCCAGATAGACGGCGTGTACGATGATAATAATCAATATTAAGGAAAACAGCTGGTAGATGAACTCAAAAGAAATCGGAAAAGTTTTTTTCATAATGGTTGTCCGTAGTCCGTTTGGTTCGTTATGTTCGTTTAGATGGTTTAGATCGTTAGGATCGTTGATTGGTTGATTAATTAAGTTGTTAATTTTGAGTTAAACAGTAAAAATTAAGAATTATCCTTTCACCATCCCACCTTCTCATCTTCTCAACTGCTATCCTTCCGCATTCCCAATTCCGCTTTCCATTGCCTCCGACCTCCAACCTCTGTTTTCATATATCTACCGGGAAATCAACCGCCTGCTCTGCCGGTATTTTCTCCGAAGGGACAAAGGGTCTTAAAGGCGCTGCCCTTGATTTGGTGAATGGGTCGTTGCTGTCAGCTTTCGGGACTGTCCCCGGTTCAGGCGTCTGGTCCTGCGCACCGGAAGCCGTGTTATTTTTGTCTTTAGTTGTAGTTTCCTCATTTTGAGCTAAAACAATTGTTTCCTGCGTTGAAGTGGTTTGATGCAGAATATCTGTTCGCCCGGGGTTTCGGGCTGTAACAACCGCATTCATTGCCGGAGTTATCGGTGCGCTCAAGATAACTATCGCTGCAGCCAGTGCCGATATGCTCTTGCTGAGTGTATTTTTCATAGGTAATCGTTCGGGGTTGTGGGTTATGGGTTCTGGGTTCTGGGTTCAAGGGTTCTGGGATCGAGATTTGAGATTTGAGAATTTTGAATTAAAAATTAAGAATTATCCTTTCGCCTTGAGCTTGTTCGC
Source organism: Deltaproteobacteria bacterium (assembly GCA_024277475.1). Next base: position 2,468 of record JAJRVC010000454.1, on the reverse strand, counting down.
TTTCACCTTTCAGCTTTGAGCTTAATTCCCAACCCTCATCCATCTTTTTCCCTATTTTTTTATGTCCGCGTGCGTCCGCGTGTGTCTGCGGTTAATTTTTCCTTTTCATTCAGAATTCGACGTTGGACGTTCGATGTTCATCCTCTTACCTTCCCACCTTCTCAACCTCTTATCTTCCTATCTTCCCTCGCCTTCGACCTCTGTCCTCTGACACCTGAAACCTGTCTTCCCTCATCCTTCGTCACGGGTCATTCCAAATACCGGCAAATCCGAAATCCCAGATCCGGCCGCATGGTACTGCTGTAATCGCGGTACGAAAGCCGCAGCTCACTGATACCGGCCTGTTTCCAGCTGGAATCGCGCACGACATGGTGCTTTCCTTCTTTGGGCCCCATGGGGTCGGTATACACTTTTTTAGCGTTATAGGGATAAATCGAATAGTAATCATGGCACCATTCCGCCACATTGCCTCCCATATCATACAGACCCGACCCGTTTGCCTTAAATTTCGCCGGAGGTGCGGTTACCGGGTAGCCGTCATTATATATCTGCAGATAGGATGTCAGTAAGTCTTTAGCGGATATATCCGCAAAATTTCCGGCCTTCCCGGTCGGAGGGTATTTGTTTCCCCACGGGTATTTCAGGGCAGCCCCGTTTTTAGTGAAACGGGCGCAATACTCCCATTCGGCCTCCGTGGGCAGGCGATATCCGGTTCCCACGGGATCTGCCGCTATCAGGCGGCCTCCTTTGCTGATGTAAGCCGGGGCCAACGATTCTTTGATGCTGAGCCAGTTGCAAAACTGTGCTGCCTGCTGCCAGGTTACCTGAACTACGGAATACGGATCCCGGTTCAGGTTTTGACCTTTGAATGAGCCCGAGGTGTGGCTGGCTAAAAATTGCCTGAATTCCCTGTTGGTAACTTCCCGGACACCCATATAAAACGGCCGTTGAAGTTTGACGATGCGCAAGGTCTCATTGGAACGGCGTCCCTGCTCCCGGCGTGATGATCCCATGGTAAACGACCGGGGTCGAATCAGGGTCAGTTCATAGCCGTTTTTAGCGCTGATAATGCTGATCGCGGTTTTTTTGACGGTTTCCAGTCTGGTTAAAGCCACTTTGATTTCCTGGGCAAATCCCGGTCGGGGGGTAATGCGGGTACGATACGGTTCATATCCTTTTTTCGATATTTCCAGGCGGTGTTCAACGGCAACCATACGCAATTGCCGCGGGACTTTACCCATTGGCTTTCCGTCTATAACAATCACAGCATCAGCCGGCTCCACCGTTAGGTGGATGACGCCCAGTTTAGGTTTTAGCCTGACGGTGAGCGTTTTTGATTCGGCACTGTTCAGGATGACTTTGCGGTCTGCTTTTTCGTATCCGGCCTTGGACAGGTGGATCGAGTGGGTTGTGTTGGCAGACAGCGTTAGCTTTATCGGCGTCTGACCGGCGAAGGTGTTTGAAAGCATCACATTCGCACCGGATGGATTCGTTCGTACCGTTAGGGTGCCGTCCGCCGGCTGCAAACGGACAGGTTCCAGCACCTGCGGGTGATTTGCCTCCACCACCAGGCGCGTGCGCCACGGTTTAAATCGGCCCGCCTTCAACTCAAGCTCATGGTCGCCGGCAGGCAGTTCAAGCTTTAACGGTGTGCTTCCGGCTGATTTTCCATTGACCAGCACGGTTGCTCCCCGGGGAATGGAATCGATGGTGATGTCCGACCATCCCGGAATCAGAGCAAAGTCGAACTGCTGAACAATTTCACAGCCCTCCACCTCTATTTCGGTTTGATAATTCAGGTAATTTTCGGTACGGATCTCTATTACCCGCCGACCCGGCTTTACCTCCAATGCAGCAACCGGAGTTTGGCCGACTTGCTTACCGTCAATAAACACCCGGGCCTTTTCAAGTTTTACCGTCGACTTATCCACTTGATGAGCCTGGAAAGATACCTGTCCCGGCTGTTTTGCCAATGAAAATTTTAATTGCTGGTTTTTTTCAGCTCCTACCACAAATGGCCTGTTGAGCGGCTGAAAACACTGCCTGGCAGCCTGAAGGTTATATTTACCAGGGCGCATCAAATAATAGTCTCCAAATTTGGGCGTCGCAAAGCCGCCGTTAATTGACATCCGGTCCGGCTCCGGAACAATTTGAATCACCACCCGTCGGGCCGTAAATATGAACCATGCTGTGGCACAAAGCAGGACGAGGGTTGTTGCAAGTGTCGCATTCAGCAACCACTTCAGCCGTATGGATGATTTCCAGCGCCGCTGATGATGTTCGGGACGAAAAGAAACCGGTGTTATCTCCACCGGTTGCCCGATGCGGTCTTTGATTTTATCTTTGGTTTTCAAATCTTAACCCGGCATTCAACGGTGATGCGCAAGGGTTGCCGGCCGGGTTTTACCCCGATCTTTTGCCGCACATCCTGGTAGCCGTCCCGGTTTCCCACCACCGTGTAGGTCCCT
>JAJRVC010000024.1 GCA_024277475.1 Deltaproteobacteria bacterium | reverse complement strand
GTAGAGGTGGTAAAATAATACTCATTTTCCCCGCGTTTCACGAGTACACCGTCATCGATGATACAGCCGTCTTCATTGCACATAGCCGCGTATTTGATCTTGCCTTCGGAGATTTTAGACATATCGCCGGCATAAACCCGCTGCAGCGCCTTCAAGGCATCCGGTCCCCAGATTTTAAATTTACCCAGAGTGGATGCATCCAGCATGCCGACGTTGTTGCGTACATTTTCAATTTCTTCACGGCAGCTGAAGTCCTGGGAAAAATACCGTGCCCGTTTCCAGACACCGACGCGGCGCATAACGCCGCCGGCTTTAATCTGGGAATCGTGCAGCGGCGTGCATTTATACATATCGTGGTTTGCCCCGGCATAGGTTGCGATAAAAGTAGGAACCATGGGTGCACGAACCGTCGTCGGCTTGGCCAGGCCACTGCCATTTCCTCCCCCGTGAAATTGCGCCACAAATAATGGCAGGTTATGTCCAGGGATTCCACCTTGGCCGGGCCCTGTTCCGGCTGCTGTAAAACGCTTAATTAATTCCGTGGCATCAAAACCCATCTCCAGGGCCTGAGACACATTTTTCAGCGTTGTGTCTTCATCGAAACAAATAAAGGTTTTGCGCCCTTTAATGGGGGCCTGGACCAATTTGCATCCCCGAACCGAGCCGGGTAAATCATTGAGTCGCTCCCGGGCCGGTTTCAAATCTGCCTCAACATCAGCATCACAATCTGCCGACGCCATGAGTCCTGCCAGATGTCCCGATGCCTCAATGGACAGGGGATCGTCTAAACCCAGCAAACGGTCGGCAGCATGCATTTTATCCGGCAATTTTGAAGGTAAAAAGAAACCCGTATGGTTGTCATATGCAAGTTCCGCCTGGGCCAGGGAGAGAGGACCGCTGACCGGTGTCATCCCGGCCGACGCCACCAGAAGATCACAATCGACATCCCGCCGGTGGGTTCCCTGGATGGTGCTCATGGTCACTTTGTTTACGCGGGTGTCTCCATGAGCCGAATTCGCAACCCATCCGCGTAAAAACGGTATTTTCTTCACAGCAAGTCCTGCCACCAAGGCGGGATCTTGCCCGTCTTCCCGAATGTCGACAACCTGTAATATTTTAAGGCCTAAATCTGAAAGATCCAATGCCGCTTCTATTCCGAGATCATGGGCGATGCTGAAGACTGCATTTTCACCGGGAAGCAGGCCATAAGTTCGCGCCAACCGGTGTGCGCAGCCAATCTGCATAACACCGGGGCGCTCGTTATTTTCAAAGAGCAAGGGACGTTCGATACACCCTGTAGCTACCACAACACTTTGCGCGCGAATTTCGACATAGCGTTCATCGAAAAAATCTGAATCTCCTCCCACCTGGAAAGCAGTGATAAGGTTGTTGTTATAAGTACCGACCACGGCGGTGTGGGTAAAAACACGAACGTTGGGGGCCTGCTCTACCCGTTCCGACAACTCCCGGGATCTTTCAAACAGATGGATGCTGTTATCATATTCAGCCGGGCGATAGTCAAAAAACCCTCCCAACCACGGGCGGGATTCCAGCAGGATGACACGCAGCCCTCTCTCTCCCGCAGCCAGAGCCGCAGACATACCCGCAGGTCCGCCGCCGATCACACAAACATCCGCTTTAGGATAGATCTCATCATATTTTCCCTTCATCTGAAATTCAGGAGAAATTTTTCCAAGCCCGGCGGCCTTGCGTACCTGCTTCAGGGCAATCGGCCATATTTTGGCCGGCTTGTGCATCATACGATAGTAAAACCCGGCGGGCATGGCCCAATCAAGCCTGTCCATGAATCCCATGATATCTTTTTCAGGCGTTCCTTTTACATTCTGGGCTTTTACCGTCATTCCATTTTTAAGAAGCGTATTTTCAGTACGAACATTGGGGATGCCGTTTACCTGCATGCAGGTATTGCTGCATTCGCCGTCCAGACTGTAAAGTCCCCGGGGACGGTGATATTTTAGGCTACGGGAAAATATACGGACACCACTGGCATATAGGGCGGTTGCGACCGTATCGCCAGTCACCCCCAGGCAGGTTTTGCCGTCATAATTCAAAGATATTTTCTGCGTGGGATTAATTCGCAAAGTCGGCAATTGGCTTAGCCTGTTCATTAATTTACCTCCGGTTTTTCCACTTCAAGGTTGGCTGTTGTATCCCGGTGAATGGTGAACCAGGCGCCGCACCCATCCCGGTGAAACCACCATTCCTTCTGGATACCGGCTATACATTCATTCATGTGCACGTAGTCACACCAATTTGCGGGGGTAAGTCCCTCTTCGTCTGGCCTTGGCCCTTTTTCAACTCCGCCATAGCGGAACTCATAACCGTTTCGTTTGCCGCAAATAGGGCAGGTAATGGTGAATGCCATGGGTGTTCTCCTTTTTTAAATTGAATATTGATGGACTCGTAAAAAGTCCGAAAAGAGCCAATTTTCGAATTTTACACTTAATAATTTCAATCGGTTATAAGATTTAAATTTGAGAATTCTGACTTTTTACGGGATTGTCAATATTGAAAATTGAAGAATGCATATTTAAGGAATTATATCTATTTTAATTAAACTGGACGGAGCGAAGCATCCGGCTCGTAGGGGTTGTAGCGCCTACGCCTCGGAGAGCGACTCCCCCAAATAGTCAATATTCAATCGTCATTTGTCATTCGCTTAGTTGTCCGGACTATAATTCATCAGTGCTGCAGTTTCACCCATCAACCGGTGCTGTTCAAAACGCCTGAGATGAAAAGGTTTCAGCATATCGGGACAATTCCCGCTTGCCATATATTCGGCCATATATTTTCCGGTGGCGGCACAGGATTTGAAACCGAAATACCCCCAGCCGCAGTTCATGTAATAACCTTCAATCCGATCATTACCATCCATGATCGGCGCCATGTCGGGTGTCATGTCAGCCAGGCCGGCCCAGTGACGCATGAATTTAACCCCTCTTAAGCACGGCAACATCTCCGCCAGCGCTTGCGCCTGATGTTTGATGTAATAGGCCGTAGTTTGGGTCGTGTAATTGGGCCAGGGATCCATGTGAGCGCCGGTAGCGATTTCACCCTTCAGGGTCTGGTTGGCATAGGCGTGATACGCACCGGATGAAATCACATGATTTAAGATCGGTTTCAGCGGCTGTGTCACCATGGCCTGGATGGTTAAAACGCTGATGGGTAGTTTGATACCCAGCATTTCATAGGAAATAGCAGCCGAATAACCACCGGCCGACAACAAAACCCGCGGGGTATAAATTTTCCCCCGATCCGTATTTACAGAGACTATTTTAGCGTTTTCAACGCTAACGCCTGTAACCGTGGTCTGCTGATGTATATCCACTCCGCGCTTCGAAGCACCTTTTGCCAAACCCCAAACCACCGCATCGTGGCGCAAAATTCCGCCCGGCGGATGATACATGGCACCAAAAATCGGATAGGTGATGTCCTCTGATATGTTCAGCGCAGGCATCATTTCCCGGCACTGCTTGGCATCGATCAAATGACTCTCAACTCCGTGAAACTGTGCCGTCGCAATGTTCATACGAGCCACATTCATGGCCGCCTCACTGTGCATCAAATTCAGGTTTCCGCAATTAAAAAACATCAGGTTGTAGTCCAGCTCTTTTGTCAGTATGGGCCAGAGCTCAAGGGCTTCCTTGTAAAGCGGAACATTTTCCTGGGTTCGCTGGTTAGCGCGCACAATTGCCGTATTCCGCCCCGCGCCCCCGAAACCGATAAAACGTTTTTCGAGAACCGCCACATCGGTAATGCCATGATCCCGGGCCAGGAAATAAGCGGTGGCCAGACCATGAAGCCCCCCACCGATGATCACCGCATCATAGCTGGACTTGAGTCGGGGGCTTTTGCCCCACAAGGGTTTGTATTTGCCAAACATAGCTCTCCCCTTTTGTAGGATTCCAGATAATTTAATATTTATAGTCACTTATCTATTCAAATAGTCAGCACTTGGCCATTTAACGATATCAGTACTTATGACAGTGAAATAAATCATGTCAAGAAAAAAATCAATAAATGAAATGATTCATTCCAAAACAGGTTGACAAATTGAAAATTATAATTGATATATCTATAAGTTCAGTCGGTATTGAGGTAAAATAGACTTTACGTTCAGTTTGGGATTTCGGCTTGAACCATACCCCTCTATGATGATTATGCAGTGCTGTTTTGCTATATTTTCTTACATTTGATTAGAATCCTTTCATTATAAAAGTTCAGACACAAAGGCACAAAAACATGATTAACGATCTACCATCGCATCCGGTAATGAAAGGAATCGTCGGGCAATACCCGTCATTGACACCGAAGGCCCGAATCCTGGGAAACTATATTCTCAAAAATCCCCGCAAAGCGGTTTTCATGACCACAAAGGAATTGGCTGAGACATGCCGTGTCAGTGAAGCCACCGTGGTTCGTTTTGTAAGCCGGTTAGGCTACAAAGGCTATGGAGCATTTCAACAGGCTTTAAGAGATTTTGTGGATACGGAACTGACGCTGCTGGATCGAACGGACTTGTCGGACATGCAGGGACCGGGAACCGATCGCCTCAGGCGCGTAGTGTTTGAAGAGATGGACAATCTCAAACACTTTTTTGAAACCGTTGACCTGAATGTTCTGAACCGTGTTGTAGATTTTATTGAAAAAAGTCATTCCGTCTACGTCATCGGCTCCCGTCTGTCCTACACTTTTGCATACTACCTGGGTTGGTCCCTGACCAAGATTCGCCCGGAGGTCCGTATACTAAAGGGGAGCGACAGCACGTCGATCGACTGGCTGACCATTGCCACACCTGAAACCCTTGTGATCATCATCGCAACAACGCGATATCCCAATGAACTTATCCGACTGGGTAAAATGGTTCGCCGACTCGGGCAGACCCTTATCGTTATTGCAGACAGCTCTTTGTGTCCACTAACACATTTCGCCCATCTGTCGCTGATTGCACCTTCCAGAAACATTCCATTTATTGGAAATCCGACAACGATTTCCTGCATCATCAATTACCTCGTTCTGGAATTGGCAAGCCGGAACGGTGGTCGGCTGAAACAACATCAGGAAAAACTGGAACAGGCTTATCTGGAAAACGATGTTCTGTTTAATCTGAACAGAGAAGAATGAGGAGAACAACCCATGTTAGAAAAAACAATGTTGATTAAAATGAACCAACAGGCCTACGGGACAACCATGTTCCGGATTCTTACCGGAGATCAGATTCAACGTATTTATTTTGCGGCCCTTGACGTTCTGGAAATTTCCGGGGCCCGGATATTTCATGAAGAGGCCCTGAAACTGTTCACCAACAGTGATGCCGTGGTGAGTGAGACTCATCGGGTACGGATTCCGACCGCCATGGTAGAGCAGGCCCTAAGCAGTTGTCCTTCCAAATCCAATTTAACCGGCAGAAACGGCAATCGTTCGATTAAACTACAAAAAAACGAGGTCGCTTTCGGAAGTGGTGCAGATGCCCGCTTCGTGTATGACCGCAAATCCGGGGAACGTCGAAAGTCTACCTTTGCAGACGTCGAAGCTGCAGCCAAAATCGTGGATTACCTGCCCAGGTTTGATTTCTGTATGTCCCACGGACTGGTGTCGGACGTACCCAATGCCCAAACATATGATCGGCATCAGTTTCTAGCCATGATCAAAAACTGCACCAAGCCCCTGGTCATCACCAGTGTCGATGCGGAGGGATTGCAGGATCAATGGGAGATGGCCTGTCTAATACGGGGCGGTGAGAAGGAATTTCGTTTGAGCCCGCTCTTTGCAACCTATATTCGATCGGATTCGCCGCTGATGAGCAACAACGAAACTGTGGATAAACTCCTGTTTGCCACGCAAAAGGGAATACCCGCCATCTTCACGCCATGCTCGGTTTTGGGAGTGACGGCGCCGGCCTCCATTGCCGGGGTGCTCGTCCAGACACTGGCGGATGCCCTGTTTACAGTGGTGTTGTGCAGCCTGAAAAAGCCCGGAATGCCGTTACTCCTGGGGGGTATTCAAACCGTTAGGGCCCAAAACAAAGAAACCCTGTCATACGGATCACCCGAACTTCACCTGACCTCGGCGGCAATGACCGAAATTTACAAATGGCTGGGGATGTTGAGTTCCTCACCGGGCGGATGCACCGACGCCAAGATTGTGGACGAACAGGCGGCCTCGGAATCCGTGATGAGCATATACAACAACCTGATGGCAGGCACCAATCTGATCCACCAGATCGGCGGCCTCGATGGCGGTCTGACCGGATCTCTTTCGAGTCTGGTCATGGGTGACGAAATCATCGGAATGATCCAGCAGATCGGTAAAGGTATTCAAGTGACCGATGAAACCCTGGCGCTGGACATTCTCAAGGAAGTGGGGCCGGGCGGTGAATTCCTGAGCCATGATCACACCTATGATCACTGGAAGGAATGGTTCCGACCGACAATTATCGATCGATCTAACTTTGAAGCCTGGTCGGATTCAGGCAGCAAAACTTACAATGACCGGCTCGACCCCGAGGTAGATCGCATCCTGGAGTCACATGCACCGGAGCCATTGGACGAAAACATAGTTCAGGAGATGAAAAAAATCATCAACCTGGCAGACAATAAGGAGGTTTGATGATGAGCACCTGTACGAATCAGACGGTCAATCAGACAGCCCAGTTTTCCATTTTATCCCAGGACCAGAAGCAAAGAATTTTTGAAGGAATGATCGAAACCCTTCGCAATACCGGGGTGCACCTCCATCATGGACAAGCCCGCAAATTGCTCAAAGAACATGGAGCCCTGGTTGACGGTGTATCCGTCAAGATTCCTCAAAATCTTGTCCTTGATGCCCTGGCGACTGTTCCGCCGGTGACCGTAGTCCAAAGCTGGGACGGCACCCGCAAGACCCTGATCGAAAAAAACCAGGTCCTTTTTGGTCCCGGACCCACACCGCCTAATTTTACGGACCCCCATACCTTGGAACGACGTAAATATGTCAGAGCAGATGCCGCCATGGTGGCTCGAATCTGCCAGGCCCTTCCCAACATCGGGTTTGTACAGTCCCTGGGCACCATCAGCGATGTAACGGTATCCCTGGCGGACGTCTATGAGTTTGCGGAAATGATCCAGAACACGACCAAACCCATTTTGTCCTGGTCCTATACCCGGGACACCTGCAGCGACATTCACCGGATTGCAATCGCCATGGCCGGTGGCGAAGATGCGTTTAAGCAATGCCCGAATTATGTATTTTACGGAGAACCGATCTCACCGCTGCTCAGCGACTTTCATGCCATGGACAAAGTCATGTATAACGCGAAGCATGGCATCCCCCAGGTCTACACACCCTGCTGTATCGGTGGTGGCACTGTTCCGGCCACCCACGCAGGACAGCTGGTATGTGCACTTTCCGAGTCCATGCTCGGCGTCGTGGTCGCCCAGCTTATCAACCCCGGCACGTGCGTAATTATGGGTGGCGTCCAGTCCATCATGGATATGCAATACTCGGTCTATGCTTATGGAGCGCCGGAACTGAGCATCTTAAGCGCAGCCCTCACTGAAATGGCCCGATACGTGGGGCTGCCCATGTTTTCCACCGCCGGCTGTACCGACACCAAAATCCTGGATCCCCAGGGTGCCATCGAAGCCGCCACCTCTGTGCATTCAGCCATGCTTAGCGGAGCAAATTTCATCCACGACGTCGGATACTTCGAATCCGGTATGACCGGCTCCGTTCTCCAACTGGTTATGGCAGACGAGCAGATTGGGATGAGCCACATAGTAGCCAAAGGAATAGAAATCAATGAAGAGACCCTGGCAGTTAGGGAAATTTGCAGCGCGGGACCGGGGGGAAACTATTTCGATACCGATCATACAAAAAAATTTGCCGCCTCCCTTTGGCAGCCCACCCTCATGGACCGCCAGAGTTTCGAGGATTGGGCCGCCCAGGGCAAAAAAACGATGAAAGACCGCGTTATCGAAAAAACCCGTGACATCATTGCTAATTTTGAGGGGCCCATATCAAAAGTGCCACAAGACACAAAAAAGAAAATTGCCGATATCCTGCAGGCGGCAGAAATCCGCGAGGCTAAAAAGGCGGCGGCGGAAAATAAGTGACTTTCTCAGCGAACGGCGCGATGAACTAACTCGGATAAACGGGGGAAATTGCCACCAAGGCTCAAATCAAAACCGTTTATAAAAATTAATCTTTGTGCTTTGGTGTCTCGGTGGCAAAAATATTTTTTACACAAAATGTCGTAGATCCGCCTGGAAGGCAAAGAATTCGCAATTAAGTCCTATGTCAGAGGAATCTTCCGTCAATCTGAACAGGGGAACTATACGAACGCGGGCAACCATACAAGCAAAGGGAGGCAATGTTCATGGATATGAATCAACCGGAATTAAATTTCAAGCCAAAGTTGCGTGTTATCAATGACGACCAGATTGCTCGAATTCATATGGCTACTTTAGAAGTCTTAGAACGGACCGGTGTCAGAATGACCCATCCTCGGGGCGTGGAATTGCTGGAGGGAGCCGGTGCCAGGGTGGACGGTAAACGGGTGCGCATACCTTCCTGGATGGTGGAGGATGCCATCCGCAAAGCGCCTTCCCGTGTTGTCCTGGGAAATCGAAACGGTGAACGGTCCGTCTTTCTGGAGGGGGAAAAATCCTGGTTCGGCCCCAGTCTGGATTGCATTGATTATTTGGACCCCATTACGGATGAGCGCAAGCGTTTCACCAGCGAGCATTGCCGCATTACCGCCACCCTGGCGGACGCCCTGCCCAATTTTCACTGGTCAATGATCATCGGCATGGCAGACGATCAACCACCGGACATCGCTGATCGTGTCATTGTACGCCAGGCCCTGACTTATTGTGAAAAACCACTGGTCTTTTGTTGCAAGGACACCAACAGTGAACGCGACATTTATGAAATGGCTCTGCTGATCTGCGGGGGCAAAGATAACTTTGAAAAAGCACCGACGATTGTTCAGTATTCAGAGCCGATTTCACCCCTGGAATATTATGATCCGGCTGTGGATAAAATGATTTTCACCGTCGAGCACGGCATCCCCCTGATTAATTTTCCGGCTCCCCAGGCCTGCGGTTCCGCTCCGGCCACTTTTGCCGGTACCATCGTACAGGGAAGCGCGGAATCCTTGAGCGGCCTGGTACTGGCTCAGATTGTCCGGCCGGGAGCGCCGTTTATCTATGGCGCTTTTACAACCATAATGGACATGCAAACGTCGATTTTTTCATATGGGGCTCCTGAAATGAGTTTAATGGTCGGGGCCATGGCACAAATGGCACAATATTATGAATTGCCTTTTTTTGGCACTGCCGGCTGTACCGATGCCAAATATTGTGATCCCCAGGCGGCCGCCGAGGCGACCTTTCAATGCCTCAGTGCTGCGGCCATCGGATCCGGTCTGGTCCATGACTGCAGCAGCTGGATGGACCATGGGGCGTTGGTCTCTCCCGCCTTTATGGTGCTCGTCAACGAAATCCTTCAAAATGTAAATCAGTTCATGAACGGCTTGCCGGTCGCGGACGAAACCCTGGCAGTTGATCTGATCGATCGGGTCGGACCGGGCGGCCACTATATGCAGCAGGATCACACCATGAACCATTTCCGCAAGGTACGCTATTCAAAGCTTTTTGAACGAATGGTGTATGATCAATGGAAAGAAGCAGGCAGCAAACGCTTTGAAGAACGTCTGCGTGAACTCACCAGGGAGGCCATGAATCATAAACCGGCACCGCTGGCGTCAGACATCACCAAAGAGCTGGATCGCATGCAAGCGCGCTGGAAGTAAACATTTAAAGATTGACAACAGGCGCTTTAATGTGTACATACAATGATCATGAATGAACAGGACACAGAACGACTAACGAAAATCTGCCGGAAAGTTGAAGCCAGTTGCATGGGCATGCGGGTGCGCAGGGCGGCGCGGGCGGTTGGTAATTATTATGACCTGCATTTAAAATCGGTAGGATTGAAGGGAACCCAATTTACCTTGCTGAACGCAATTTTTCTCAATCCATCAATTACCATCACTCAGCTGGCCGATCTTTTGTTGCTCAATCGCACGACCCTGAATCGCAACCTGAAACCCCTGGAACGCCAAGAGCTCATTCGCACCAGTCCCGGCGAGGACCAGAGAACCCGAATTCTCCAACTAACCCCGGAGGGCAGGAGCATTCTGCAGCAGGCGTTGCCCTTATGGCTCGAAGCGCAGTCCGGTGTCGTGGAAACACTGGGCATACGGATCCAGCGATTGGCTGAGGACCTCAGCCAGCTTGAGAAGTTGGAAGCTTAAACGTCTCGAAATCCATATAACTTTTTGAACACATAAAAACTTTTTTGACCCTGAGCTTCTGCCCGCACATGGAATGGTGGAATTTCGCCATTTCCTCCGGGGCCTGGGCGCTACACCCTACGGGCCGGAGGCCGATTGGAACGAATCCCCTATTTTGAACCCAAATTGAGCTGTCTTTGACTATATTTACTTCGTTTTCTTGCCTATTCCGTCGAAGGTGAGGAAAAATCTTCGATATATCCACGGGCAGGTTGCCTGCCAGGTGGAATGCGGAGCATATTGCTCCGGGGCGGTTTTGTCCGCCTCTCTCTGCGCTGTAAGCTCTACAAGTTGGAAGCTTTTGGATCACCTCCCTTATAACCCAACCCGGACAAACTTAGCCGGTCGTAGCGGAAATCCCGCTTTATCAGGGAATTAAGGCATTGATGATGAAATATTGAAGACTTATGGTATCGCTTCGCTCTGTCTTTTATTCAATATGGCTATGGCATAAATCATCTGCATGACTATAATTTACCTATTCAACCAGTAAACTATCCAACGAGGTTTGGAATAAAGGAAAGAATGCAAATACAAACCCTTCTGCTGATTGCCCCATCGATTTTATTGGCATTAACTTTTCACGAGTATGCCCATGCCTATGTTGCCAACCGACTCGGAGACGATACAGCCAAGCAAAGTGGTCGTTTGACCCTGAATCCGCTGCGGCATTTAGATCCATTGGGCACCATTATGATTTTCCTGGTACACTTCGGGTGGGCGAAACCGGTACCGGTAAATCCCTATCGGCTGAAAAACCCCAAAAAGGATATGCTCTGGATCAGCGCCGCTGGTCCCTTTGCGAATATGGCGTTAGCGCTTGCCAGCGGCATTTTGCTCAGACTTCTTATCGCCACGGGTGGGGAACCCGATCGCTATTCTCTCATGGGTCTGCTTATATATGTGGTGTTTATGAGCCTGCAGATAAATCTGGCGCTCGCAATTTTCAATATCCTACCCATTGCCCCTCTTGATGGATCTAAAATCTTATCCGGACTTTTGCCGGACAGGTTTGGGAAAATATTTTATTTCATGGAACGTTATGGTCCATTTGTCCTCCTTGGATTAATCATATTCGGCCGCGCAACAGGTGTATCCGTTCTGGGGAGAATAATCTGGCCGTTTGTGAAATTTTTCAGCAACATCTTTGCGGGAATTTAAGACAACTGACAGGAAGAAAATTGAAAACTGGAAATAGTGTTGTATTTTCTATTTTGATTCTCAAGGATATTCCCTAAAAGCCGATAATAACTTCAATGCATTCTCTAAATGATCAAATCTTCAAAAAAAATCCTATAATCCCTTAAAATTTCAGCGTGTTAGAAAATGATCTAAAAATTATTAATATTGAATTTGGTTTTATCAACGAAATGACAGCTATCACCGTAACAGGTGTTCTTGTATTTGAGTATTAAAAATGTCGAACGATATGAGACCCAAAATTTTAGTTGTAGAAGACGACACGGCAATACGTGAATTAATTCACATCTTTCTTGAAAAATCCGGTTTTCAACCTTTTACAGCTATGAGTGCCGAGGCGGCACTTGATATTCTCAAAGATCAAGAAATCGGCATTGTTCTTACGGATGTCCAATTGCCTGGCATGAACGGTTTAGAGTTAACCAAAATCATAAGGCGTAACTATAATGCCGACGTTATCATTATGACGGGGTATTCCTTGGACTATTCCATTGAAGAGGCCATGGTCCGTGGAGCAAGTGATTTGATTATTAAGCCCATCCGGCTGGAAGATCTCCTGCTTAGAATTAACGTCGTGCTTAAAAATCGTTCAGAAAAAAAAGAAAATAGCCGCAAACTGGAAGAATTAACAAACCTGACAATTAGAGACGATTTGACAGGCCTTTTTAATTCAAGACAGTTTTATAGCCATATCGCCCAAGAGGTTGATAGATCCAATCGTTATTTTCGTCCTCTTTCCCTTATTCTGATGGACGTCGATAATTTCAAATCATTGAATGACACCTACGGGCACCTATGTGGAGACAGGGTCCTTTCCAGTACCGGAGACATAATAAAAGCAGCAATTAGAAAGCAAGATACCGGGTACAGGTATGCAGGAGATGAATTCACCATAATTCTGCCTGAAACAGAGATAGAAAAAGCAATCGCGGTTGCCGAGAGAGTGAGACAAGCGATTGAAAATGAATCCCACATGTTGTCAAATCCCCGGCCCTTGAAAATAACTGTAAGCATCGGCGTGGTTGAATATCGGACAGATGAAGAAATAAAAAGTTTCGTTCACCGTGCGGATAGCGCAATGTATGTATCGAAAAGAACCGGACGGAACAAAATATCCATGTTGCCCGCCCCATCTTAGTGCGTGAAATGATCTTGCCCCTATAATTCGCATAGCTTCAGCCTGCCTAGGATATCAGGCTTCGAGCCGTATCACAGCACGAAAAATTGGATCAGCAGCGATAGAATTCTCCGGAAATTACTATTTCAACATAATCGCATCAACCTTCATCCATCTATTAAGCCCTTCTAGCTTGACTCTGAATTTTTCTCAAGTTTTTCGGTGAAATGCCAAAAGAAGTTATAGTTATTGTAGGGATTGAATTCTTTCAATTTGACTTTAGTTCTTACGGCTGGTTTGTGAAATACTTCGAACTTATGAGGCGTTTCTGATGATTTTTTAATTTACAAATTTTGACATATACTATGACGTTTTATGGCAATTGCGATAATCAAACATTCTGGAATCTTGATTAACCACCTGTAATTAATTGATAGTTTTTTATATTAAAAGATGGCATGGATTTTGCTATTAACTGAAACGGACCAAACTGATCGGTTATAAGCCTGGAATATCCAGACGATTGCTAACAACAACTCACCCTTGCAATAGATGACCGGAAAATATTGTTTAGAAAAAAGCCGATCCTGCCTTGAAGCACTGATCTGATGCCACGGGATTCACAGAGACAGCCGGATTGCCTTGAAAAATTAAATGGGTGAACCGGCTTTTTATTCTTACTTATG
>JAJRVC010000453.1 GCA_024277475.1 Deltaproteobacteria bacterium | reverse complement strand
GCGCCTGTGGCCCGCGGATGTCAAGATCGCTGGAAATAATATACCCCTTTTCGTGGGAACAACAGAGGTGCAGCATCGCCGTCACCTGACCGGGTTGATCACCGAGGCAAGGGACACGGGCGAGTACGACCGTCCCCTGGGCGCACTGGAACAGGAGTTCGATGATCGATTCGCCGTAAAAATGGTCAGCCGGACAAGCAATGAGATTCAAGTCAACCACGAGCAGCGCCGGTTGCGCTGGCAGGGCGGGGTGTTGCTGGCATGGGAAAACGCAGAGTTATCATCAAAGTAAAAGGCTTGATGTTATCCAGGGTTTTGCGTTTACAAGGCCTGACCTGGCGGGTTCATAGTGAAGGCCGCGAGCACCTGAACCGGTTGTACGCCGCCGAAAAACGTTTTCTGCTTTGCTTTTGGCATGGAAAATACGTGCCGATATTCACCTTGCTGGAGGGCTACGAGACGTGCGTTATCAGCAGCCTGTCAGAGCGGGGGAGTGTTATCGCCGAAATCTGCAGAAACTTCGGTTATCAGAGCGTCCAGATACCGGATCAACCAAGGCATGCTTCCCTTCGGCTTATGGTGGAGGTTTTAGCCGAGGCCCAAGCGGGAGCGGTCGCGGTGGATGGCCCGTTGGGTCCACGTGGCCGGGTAAAGAGCGGCGTGATACGGATGGCATCGGCGCTCGGATTTGTCCTTTTGCCGGTTTCGGTGGGCAGCCGCCGAAAAATAGCGCTTAATAAGCGATGGGACAGGATGGAGATTCCGCTGCCCTTCACAAAGGTCTGTCTTGTCATTGGTGAACCCATAAAAGTGCCTCCTGCACTTCGTCCCATGCAGATCCAAAACTGGGCGGACAATCTTGCTGAAGCCATCGCGCAACTGGACAAGAAGGCCGAAGATATGGTCTGAAATGATGGAACATAGAAAAGCTGTTTAACGGATTTTAATTGATGATGAAATGAAAGAATTACACCCCATATCGCAACATGTGCCTTTACATGTCTCCAGACGCGTTTTGGGGTATTTCGGGCTGGCGGTGCTGTTTTTCGCACTGTCTTTTACCACCATCTATTTTGTTCATCGAATCTTTTCAGAGGGGCAGTTAAGGATAGACCCCAACCTGTTTTCGGTTCACATCATCGGCGGCCTGGCGATTCTGCTGGTCCTGTATTTCCTGGCCGACGGCCTGCGGCTGTATTGCGTCATCCGGGCGATAGGGTTCCGCATCGCCTATCGCTACATTATCAAGCTCGTCTTTGTCAATATCTTCGTCTCCAACGTCACCCCCCTTGCCACCGGCGGCGGTTTGGTCCAGGTCTATTTCATGAAACAAAAAGGCATGCCCATCGGAGAGGCGACGGCAGCCACGTCGATCCGGACCATACTGGCCGCCCTGATCCTTTTCACGCTCACACCGATCATCATTTGGGCCGAACCCAACCTGTTCCGTATGTTTTTGCACAGAAAACTGCTCTATGGCATCACCGGATTTTCATGTATTTACCTCGCGGTTTTTTGGATCATCCTTTTCCGGATCAGGGTAATCAAGCGCTGGCTGTTCCGGGTATTGTTGTTGCTCAACATCCTCAAAATTGTATCGCGGCGGCGATTCAGGTCCCTTTTTTTGAAAATTTCTCATGAATTGGACCTGTTTTCAGGTGGGTTCAAGCGGTATTTCAGGGGCAGCCCGGGCTGGGCCGCGCTGTCCGTCGTGTGCACGGCTCTTTTTCTGCTTCTGCTGTTTTCCTTTTCCGTCGTCCTGATCAGGGCGTTGGGGTACCAGGTGCCGTTGTTGACCGTCCTGGCCTTCCAGGTGGTGGTGACCTTTTTTATGTACTTTGCCCCGACGCCGGGGGCCGCGGGGGTCGCCGAAGGCGGGTATGGGCTTTTATTCGCCCAACTGGTGCAAAAACAAGACATTACGCTGCTGACCCTGTCCTGGCGATTTTTGACCATCTATATCGGGGTGCTGATCGGTATTGTCATTATTTACACAGAAACTTTTAACCGTAAAAAGGCGGTCCGGCAATGAACCGCAAAAAGAAATTGAAGCTATGTTTGGCCTCTATCCTGCTGTTGATGGCGGTTCTTATCGGCTACAAGGTCTATCTTCTTATCCATGAAACAGATTACCAGGCGCTCAACGCCGACCATATTGACCGGATCGAGGCCCGCCTCCACAATAAAGACACCTTCAAATTTGCTGTTGTCGGCAATATCAGGAATTCCATGCGGATTTTCGAGAGGCGCATTGCCCCCCTGATCAAAGACAATGGTGCCGATTTCATGATATCCGTGGGAAACGCTGTTTACAACGGTGCGGAAGACAAATACCGGTTGTTGTACCGCGGACTCAAGAAACTGGGCATCCCATACGTGCTGGCCGCCGGGCACAACGAGGTCGAAGATTTCGGGGCGAGTAAATTTTACCGCCATTTCGGGCCCTATTTCTTTTCGTTCCATCTTGAAAACGCCTATTTCATTTTCCTTGATTCAACCGGGCAAACGTCGTGGAAATGGCAGATGCGGTGGTTGCGGCAAGAATTGATGATGGCCGGAAAATACCCGTACCGGTTTGTGGTTTTGGGCCATTCTCTGTTTCCTTTGCCGGATTTTGGTCCGGATGACACTAAATATGTCCTGGAAAAAAAGCTCAGTCGAAACTTGCAACGCCTGTTTTCCAAGTACCGGGTGACAGCGGTTTTTTCAGCCGGCTATCCCACTTACAATGAGACCGTGGTGCAAGGGGTCCGGTATATCGTATCGGGCGGCGGCGGCGGGTTACTCCTCGATCAGCAAGAGCATTACCAGTTTGTAAAGGTTGATGTGGGGCCGGATCGGGTGGTTTGTGAAAACGAGTCCGTTCCCCACCGGCTGGGCGCGTTTCGCGAAAAACTGGAGACGCTGAAGCTTTTTCTGCATTCGTTTTTTTACATGAGTCTTTTTAACTCTCTGCTGATTCTGAGCATCATCAGCCTCGTGGCGCTGAAGATATATTCGCTGATCATCCGGCAGGAGCATTTGTACCGCGATTTCAGCGTCGATGAAGAGGCGCTCTCGAAATCGCCGCTTCGCGTAGCCATGTTCACCAACAACTACCTTCCGTTTATCGGCGGGGTGCCCCTTTCCATTGACCGGCTTTATAGGGGCCTCGTTCGGCTGGGCGCGGCAGTGAAGATCTTTGCGCCGGCCTATCTGCAACAATGGGCAGACCCCGAGGACGGCAGCGTCTTCCGATGCCCCGCGCTTTTTTATACCCGTGTGGACAACTTTCCGGTTGCCAACATTTTTGCCCGAAAAATAGCTGCGGAGTTCGAAAGCTTCGGCTGTGACCTGGTGCATGTCCACCATCCTTTCTGGCTTGGCAAGAAGGGAATGCAGCTTGCCGGGAAACGCGGCATACCGGTGGTTTTCACCTACCACACTCGACTGGAACGCTATACGCACTACATCCCCCTGCCGGGTACGGTTTTAAAAAACCTTGCCGCCCATTTCCTGATCAAGCGCTTTGCCAACAAGTGCGATGCCATTATCACACCCACATCCTCCACCGAGGAATACCTGCGGAACCTCGGGGTCAGCGCCCTGATCGAAACGATTCCCACCGGTATCAATATCAAGGATTACAAGCGCTGGTCTCCGCAACAGGTTCAGGCGCTGCGAAGTCGATATGCCGCGCCGGGCGAGCGCCTTTTGATCAGCGTTTCACGAATGGCAAAAGAAAAAAATCTTGACTTTTTAATCGACGGACTGGCGAAAGTGAAAAATCGGACCCACTCGCCGTTTAAATGCCTGCTGGTGGGAGACGGGCCGGAAAAGGAGCGACTTGAGGCGAAGGTAGCCGAACTTGGCATGGATGACCGGGTTGTTTTTACCGGAAATATGGCGCCGTATGAGGTTGTCCGGTGTTACCTGGCCGCCGACCTTTTCGTGTTCGCCTCAACCTCCGAGACCCAGGGAATGGTTTTGCTGGAAGCCATGGCCGGTGGCTGTCCCGTGGTGGCGGTGCGCGCCAGCGGGGTCTACGACGTGGTCAAGGACGGCCACAATGGATTCAAGGTTGCGGAAAGCACCGATAACTGGGCTGAAGCGGTTGCGAATCTTTTAGAGGACGGACAACGGCTATCGGCCTTGTCTGAGAACAGCCGAGCATTTGCCGAGAACTATTCCATGGAAAAAATCACGGAAAAAGTCTCAAGACTTTATCGGCGGGTAGTCGTCCTCGGTCAATCAAAAAACGGTTAATAAGTGTCCTTCCGGAACTGAGCAATTTCGTTCAAGATCAAGGATGATCGGTCTCGCAACAACATGCAAGACGGACGTGTGTCACCTTGTAACTTGTTTATTTTGTTCAGTGGCATTTGAAACGGTCGGGGTTGTTACAAGCTCATCTAGCCACAGTCCCTTAAAAGAGCATCGCCTGGATAAACTGCCGGTCAAACTCGGGGTGGGAGACGAGGTCCACGGTCAGGACCGAGCGTCCCAGCCCTGCCGCCTCGTCCCGGAGCCGCCGGTTCAAAAGCACCAGCATGGCCCCCACCTTGGCGGTGTTGCCGACAAAGACGATGCGATCATGCCATTCCCGGGGCAGGAGGCCGATC
>JAJRVC010000452.1 GCA_024277475.1 Deltaproteobacteria bacterium | reverse complement strand
GAATGAAGCGGTCCGATTCAAGGTACACCCTCCCCGCTTGAAGGTTCCGTGAAAATTCCCGCTTGTTCGCTTTCCCAGAATGCTCAAAGTCGCTCACGAAAGATTTTTTTACGGGGCTGTCCGGCTTGAAGCTGAAAGCGCCAACCTGCTGTACCGTGTATTTCCAGACCCATGATGCGCCATTTCTCCAATAAATTTTTTCGGCAATTTGTTTTTTTTTTCCTTGACAATCCCAAAATGTCGTATTAATAGCGATATTGTAATATATTATATGATAATATCGAATTACGTTCTATTTTAACAGGTAGCCAAACTTCAGACAACTGTTTGGGCCAACGGCTGTTCGAAGTCTGCCATAACTGTCCGCCAAATTATGCTTTGCGACTGTCTTGGCGAAAATTTATCCAATCTATTCACCAGGGAGGATTACAATGAGCGGCAAATCCACTGATTTGCGCAAGTCCCTTTATGAGATCTCGATGTACGATCCGCAAACCAACACCCGGGCCTTCCTGGTAATCGACAGCCTGCAAAACGGAGTGGCAGGCGGCGGAATACGCCTGACACCGGATGTAACACTGGATGAGGTG
Organism: Deltaproteobacteria bacterium; assembly: GCA_024277475.1. The sequence continues at coordinate 5,105 of JAJRVC010000452.1, read as the reverse complement.
AAACGACTGGCCCAAAGCATGACCTATAAACTGAGTGCCGTGAGGGTTCCTGCCGGCGGCGCAAAGGCAGGTATCGTTGCGGATCCTGGCGCATCCGATAAAAAAGTCCATCTGAGAGCCTTTGCGAAAATGATGGAGCCGTTTCTAAAATCTTTTTTTGTGGCCGGGGAGGACATGGGCACATCGGCAAAAGATGTGGCCTACATTTACAAGGTCATTGATTTTTCCTGGGTGCGACTGGCAGCCGGCAATGCGCCGAAATACGGAATAAAGCTGCAGATTCCAGATGATTTTGATCCATCCGCAGTGGGAGAAGAAAATTTGGAGTTGGTTTTAACCGGTCACGGGGTGGCTGAATCCACTGCAGAGGCTTGCGCCTTTCTATGTATCGATCCCAAAGGGGCCCGGGTGGCAATCCAGGGGTTCGGCACCGTGGGAAGCATAACGGCCGATTTTCTGGCAAAAAAATGTTTCACCATCGTGGCGGTGGCTGATGTTCAGGCAACCATCTATCATCCAGAGGGGCTTCCCGTTGAAAAATTGCTGGCTGCCAGCGATCCATTTGGCAATATTGACCACGGCAAGCTGGATTTTGATCATCAAATTATTCATCGAGACGATTGGCTGGCGGTGGATGCGGATATTTTGATCCCCGCGGCGGTGCCCGATACGATCCATTCGGATAATGTCGGCAAGGTCAAGGCCAGACTCATCGTGGAAGCGGCGAATATCCCGGTAACGGAAGCGGCTGAAAAATATCTTTTTGAAAAAGGAGTTGCGATTGTCCCGGATTTTATCGCCAGTGCCGGTGCGGCCGGCGGGCTGGGGATCATTCTTACCGGCCAGGTCCCGTTGGATCCAATCAAAATTCTTGCCGAAATTGGAAAGCGTCTCAAAGAAACGACCCGCAGGGTATTGTCGATGAGCAAGGCTGAAAAAGTTCAGCCGCGGGAAGTTGCCATCAGACTGGCTGAAGAATTTCTGGTGGATTCGAATCCTTTTGCTTAAGAGGGGGGAAAGGAGGTGTCATTCGCTGGTGCATCATACAGCCCATCGTTTTTTCGTTTTAACTGTCAACGCATACTGTTCAAGGAGGTGGAGATGAAAACCATGAAAAAAATATTGCTTCTGCTCGTTGTTTTCGGCTGTCTGTGCTTTTTTGCCACTCCTCCGGTCCTGGCGGCAAACGCCGCATTTGATGCCAGACGGATGTCGGACATGTCCGATTTCGATCCCAACCACGTGGTGCCGCTCTCGGGAGATGTCATTAAAATCGGAATCCTGACAATTTTTTCAGGTCCAGGGGCCGGCGTGGGGGAGTTTTTCTGGCTGACCTGCAACTGGGTCGCCCATGATCTCAACAAGCGCGGGGGTATCCTGATGGGCGGCAAGAAAAAAAAGATCGTTTTCATCAAAGGGGACACCAAGGGCAAACCCGCCGATACCAAAAAAGCCGCAGAAAAACTGATCCTTAAAGACAAAGTCGACATTCTGTGGATAGCCGGCGGCAGTCATCTTAGCGCTATCGTCGCCCAGGTGGCCAAAAAGTACAAGATCATCTGCCAGATGACGGGGTCCTCCGATTATCTCATGGATGCCAAGCATTTCAACCGCTATACCTTCCAGACGATTCCCCGAAATAGTACTTTCGGACAGGCGGGTGCCTATTATTACGGTAAAATTCGCAATAAAGAAAAAAAGTTTTATATCCTTGACCAGGATTACTCCTATGGCCATGCGATGGCAGACGAATTCAAAAAAGGCCTGAAAAAATATTTTCCCCAGGCTGAAATTGTCGGTGAAGATTATCATCCATTGTTTGCCAAGGATTTCGCACCTTATGTCACCAAGATCAAGGCTTCAGGGGCTGAAGTCATTTTTACCGGCGACTGGATACCTGACAGCGCCAACCTGCTCAAGGCCTGTCGCGATATGGGGGTCAACCTGCCGATTTTAAATATTTACCTTGATGACCCGAACGTCCTGCATTCCATCGGCATTGAGGCCAGCAAGGGGCTGGTTAACATGAACTATTATATGGGGGATCTGCGGGATCCCGGACGCCGCAAGGTCGCCCAAGTATGGAACGATTTGTGGAAAAACAAATGGCAAAAGCCCTATAACACCTGGATGTATAAATGGCCCAATGGGACCTTTGCGGAACATATGATGGGTTTTTACTGGTTGATGAGTGTCATTGAACGCGCCGGCAGCACGGACCCGGAAAGAATCATCAAGGTCTGGGAAGGCGATGAGTATCAAACGCTAGCGGGCGTTTTGAGGATGCGGGCCGACGATCACACGGTCGTCCAGGATATGTATATCTCGGAATTTGTCCCGCCCGATCAGCAGAAACAGTCCATGACCATTCCACCCTATTACTGGTTCAAGAGCAGTTCATATATCGGCAAAATTATTACCATACCGGCGAAATACTGTATTCCCACGATGGACCCCAAACTTAAAGGCCGAGCGCAAAAATAGGGTGCCGACAACAACAGCCGATTATATGGGTCCCGGCCTCCGAGTCTGTGGGCTCACATCATTTACCAAAAATTGAGAGCGATCGCCATGGATCCGACCACAGTCATGTATATTGTTCAGGGTTTGAACGGGCTGACTTACGGTATGATACTGTTTCTAGTTTCTTCCGGACTGACCCTGATTTTCGGCATGATGGGCATTTTAAACGTTGCCCACGCCTCCTTTTTCATGGTGGCGGCCTACCTGTGCTTCACCATTTTAAAGCTTACCGGTAATTTCTGGCTGGCGCTGCTAATCGCCCCGCTTATTACCGCCCTGCTGGGCGTGCTGTGCGAACGCTTCCTGCTGCGGAAAATACATGTTCACGGAGACATGGGCGAACTGCTGGTCACCATTGGCATCTCACTGGTTCTCCTGGAGGCTGTTAAGGCCGTTTGGGGTACGGAAAGTCATTATATTTCCGTGCCGGCAGCCCTGAGCGGCTTTATATGGATTTCAGACGTGAAGTATCCTGTCTATCGATTGTTCGTGATTGGCCTGGCACTTTTTATCCTCGCATTGATGGCCTTGCTGCTTTACAAGACGCGTCTGGGCATGCTCATGCGCGCTGCGGTTTTGGATGCGGACATGGTTGATGCGCTGGGAGTGAATGTGCCGCTTCTTTTCATGTTCGTTTTTGGCTTCGGCACCTGGCTGGCCGGGGTGGGCGGAGTAGCCGTCGCCCCCATTTTGTCCGTATTTCCGGGGATGGCTGACCAGATAGGGCTGGATACTTTCGTTGTCGTTGTAACCGGAGGATTCGGCAGTCTGACGGGGGCCTTTATCGTATCTTTGCTGTTGGGAGAATTGAACGCCTTCGGCATCCAGTTCATTCCCAAGCTTGCAGCGGTGCTGATGTTCAGCTTTATGGCCCTGGTCCTGGCATTTAAACCCATGGGTTTGTTTGGAGAGCGGGAATGAAAAATCGTATCATCCGGTGGATCGCATGGGCAGTGTTGGCCGCCGTTTTTATGGCGGCCCCCGGGATTGCCGGCAGTTATTACATCAACGTTTTGGTGTTGACCGGCATTTTTGCCCTGTATGCGGCCAGCTTTAACCTGCTGCTGGGCTACACGGGACTTCTCAGTTTCGGCCATGCTCTTTTTTTCGGTGGAGGCGCCTACGCCACCGCCATCGCCTTGACCCATGTCCAGAATCTGGCTTTGCTGCCGGCCATTCTGATCGGCGGGCTGGCGGCCGTCGTTTTTGCACTGTTGACAAGCCCCCTGCTGGTGCGGGTCAGCGGTACCGCCTTTGTCATGCTGACCTTAGCATTTGGCCAGCTCATGTATGTGTTTTGCCTGAAATTCAGAAGCATTACCGGTGGAGAAGACGGCGTCAGCGGTTTTCCCATTCCCCCGCTCAACATCCCGAAAATCATATCCATCGATATGACCGACCCCTTTCATTACTACTATTTTGCCATGCTGATTATTGCCGCAAGTCTATGGATATTATGGTTTTTCACAAAAATGCCGCTGGGCAGCGTGATGGTCGGCATCCGCGATAACCCCAAGCGGATCGAATACCTGGGCTTTAAAGTCGCCCATACCAAGGCCGTCATTTTTATTATTTCCGGATTTTTTGCCGGCATTGCCGGCGCCCTGTATGCTTTGCTGCAGGGCCTTGTTTCAACCGATGGCGTATTGACGATCTACAGCTCCTTTGCGCCTATCATGATGATTTTTATAGGGGGACTGGGCAGTTTCTTCGGCCCAATTTATGGATCCGCTATTTTTACCATTCTCGATGAACTGGTCACCGCCTATACTGAGCATGTCGAGCTGATTATCGGCATCGTCTTTATCATGGTTGTCATGTACGCTCCCACGGGCTTTGTCGGATTGCTGGCCTATATACGCGCAAAGCTGGTTGGCCGATATGCATTTCTGAGCTTTTTGGAGAAAACGCCATGAGCATTCTTGAAGTAAAGGGGCTGCACCACGATTTCAAAGGGCTCAAGGTCCTGTTTGGCATTGATCTCAAGGTAGAAAAAGGGGAACGTCACGCTATTATCGGGCCTAACGGCGCTGGCAAGACCACGCTGTTTAACATCATCACCGGAACATATTCACCTCGGATAGGACAGATTTTTTTCAAGGGAACCAACATCACCGAGTATCCGCCCCATCAATTGGTGCGCCTTGGCATGGGACGTTCTTTCCAGATCACCAGTACGTTTTCAGGGCTGACGGCTTTTCAGAATATCCGCATGGGGATTTTGTCCAGTCAAAGTATCCGGTTCAATATGCTGCACATGATTGACCGCATGAAAGCGATCACCCGGGTCACCGACAATATGTTGAAACGAATCGATCTGCATGCGGAACGCGACATGCCGGCCGGGATGCTATCTTACGGCAAAAACCGTTCCCTTGAAATCGGAATGGCCCTAGCCACTAACCCCCGCCTGATCATGCTCGATGAACCCACCGCCGGCATGTCGGTGGATGAAACCCATCGGGCCGTAAAACTGATTAAGCAGCTTGCCGCCGGTAAAACCCTGGTCATCATCGAGCACGACATGGATGTCGTGTTTTCACTGGCTGACCGCATTACCGTCCTGCACCTCGGAAAGGTTC
>JAJRVC010000023.1 GCA_024277475.1 Deltaproteobacteria bacterium | reverse complement strand
TTCCAAAAACACCCTCGGGGCCCGAAAAAACCCCAACCAAAACGAAAAGGTAGTAAAAATACTCCGCATGTTTCAACTGCCCAAATTCTAGCGAAAAGAAAAAAGAAATAGTACTACCTTGAAAGGGCTGGTTACGAGATCAAAATTCGAGAATTTTGACTTTTTACGAGTTCATCAAAGTTGACTTTTTTGTCCCTTTCATCTTTTGTAATTAAAATTTTTAAAAGGAAGTAAATATAATGTATGAAAAAAAAGTCGTCGAAGTCGAGCAGTTAATTGAAAGTCAAAACAGATGGCGGGATACATGCATCAATCTTATCGCCAGTGAAAATGTGGTCAGTCAACGGGCAAGGGACCAGGCCGGATCGGATTTTGCGCATCGATATGCCGAAGGACATCCCGGAGAAAGGTATTACCGGGGCACCTCATATATCGATGAAATAGAAAATCAGCTCAAGACAAATCTGAAAATTATGTTCGAATGTGATCATTCCGAAGTCAGGCCCATCAGCGGCACCAACGCCAACGAAGCTGTCTTCAGCCGTTTGCTCTGCCGGGGGGATGTGGTTCTGGTCAATTCCACGCCGGCCGGCGGCCACATCAGCCATCACCATCAGGGGTCTCTGGGAAAATTCACCAAAAATATCATCGATATCCCGCTGACCGAGGATGGGTATCATATGGATGTGGACAAAACGATGTATTTGATCGAAAAGGCTAAGCCCAAAATGATCGTGCTCGGCAAAAGCCTCTTTTTATTCCCGGAGCCCGTTGCCGAGCTTGCCGATGTCTGTCAAAAATATAAATGTCTAATCATATTTGACGCGGCCCATGTACTGGGTCTGATTGCCGGCAAACGGTTTCAACACCCGTTAAAAGAAGGGGCATTTTTGATGACTGCCAGTACCCATAAAACGTATTTCGGCAGCCAGCGCGGTATCATATTGAGCAATATGGAAGAAGAATATTGGCGCAAGATAGACCGGGGCGCTTTTCCCGGCTCTTCCAGCAACCATCATCTTGACACCCTGGCTCAGATGGCCATTTGTACCTATGAAATGATGGAATTTGGCGAGCGATACGCCGAGGACACCATTAATAATGCCAAAGCTCTTGCGACTGAATTGGACCGGCACGGATTTGATGTCCAGGGAAAGGAATTTGGATATACGGAAAGCCATCAAGTCGCCGTTAACGTTAAAGAATTTACCGGTGGAGAGAAAATCTCCCGAACCCTGGAAATCAATGACATCATCTTGAACATGAACATGCTGCCCCATGAACCGCTGCGCAACCATGACCGTCCGGAAGGAATCCGAATCGGGGTGCAGGAGATGACCCGTTTTGGGATGGGAGAGCAGGAGATGGGCCGCATTGCCGAGCTTATCAAGGAGTGTATCATTGACAAAAAATCGGTCAAAGAGGAGGTAAATCGGTTCCGGTCAAACTTTCAACAGGTGCATTACAGTTTCGACAAAATCAAAGAGGAAAAACCGCAACCGGTAAAATTGGCGAATTAGATAGTTAAAATGGGACACAGATTGGCACAGATCTACACAGATTTGAAGAATATTGGTGATGAAAAAGAAGGGGTTAAACGCGACTACGTCCCGGCCCTCGCCTGTAAGTGAGCGGCTGCCCCATCGCCTGTACCAACGCCATTTTTATAAGTACAATGAGATTCATACTGCGAAGAGTAAATTCGACACTCTGTTCGCCGGCTGGTGCACGAAGGAGCGGACTACATCAAAATCATGGTTAAGGTGGCGGAACCGCAGGGGCAGTGCCAGGCAATGATTTTAAAACCCGAAGCTGAGAGACAGCCTGTGAACTCCCAACACAGTTGACTTAAAGGCAGTTGTCGGTGGAAGTTGGTTCGCACCACAATTATTGATGTAAGAAACCGCCACCAACATCACCACCCCAGGGCATATGACTCCCGCCGAGGATCTGCAGCCCCTACTAAAACGTCGTTATTCGAACCAAGGACAATAAGACACACGCCTCCGGATTTCCAAGACCAGTCTGTCCAGGTTTCAATCCGATGTCCCATCTCCTTCAATCGCATAAGCGCAGCATCATGAATTCTTTGTTCGACCTTTAACAAACCTGGATGGTAATCGTGGGGGAAAAAAGAATTGGGAAAGTTAAACGTAGCAAACCGGGGCGCTTCAACAGCTACCTGAGGCTCCATCTCGAATTCAACAATGTTCAGAAATACCTGGACCATGGACTGACACTGGGTGTCTCCGCCAGGTGTGCCAATTGGCATGAAGGGTTTGCCGTCCTTAAAGACAATGGACGGATTGGGCGTTAGCCTGGGACGCTTGCCTCCCTGGATAGAACTCGGGTGCGTTGGGTCGACCCATGACTGGGAGCCACGGGATGATACTGCAAGCCCGGTCGTGGGAATAACCGGAGTCGAATAGGACACGTCGCTGGGAGTGGCTGAGAAAAAATTCCCATGGCGGTCAACAACGCATACGTAGCTGGTGTCCAAATGCTCGGTCCCGCCGGCCTTGGCCGGGGTTGGTGTTGGACCTGGATCTATCACGCCGGATTCTTTTCGGATATTATCCTCCCAATACCATGGATTGCCGGCCGGCGGCATTTCACGCCGGGCTTTCGCCTGGTTTATTTCATTTCCTCTGCTTTTCGCATATTCCTTAGATAAAAGGCCTGCTATTGGCACGTCAACAAATTCGGGGTCTCCATAATATTTTTCACGATCTGCATACACAAGTTTAAGTGTCTCGGCCACAAGATGAATATATTCGGGAGAATTGTGGCCTAGTGCTTTAAGCTCAAAGGTCTCCAGGATATTCAAAGTCTGCAGAAAAACCGGCCCCTGACACCACGGTCGGCAACTGTAGATTTCGTAATCCTTGTAAGTTGTCTTCAAAGGATCCTCAATGGCGACCTCAAAATCCACTAAATCTTCTTTGCGCAGCAGACCACCGTTTTGCGCATGAAAATTCAGGATAGACTCGGCAATTCGGCCTTTATAAAATTCGTCTCTAACGGCCTGGAGGGCTTCATCTCTACCGGAAAACAAATTCCTACGCTCCGCCTCAACCAGTTTTTTAATACTTTCGGCCAGGTCTTTTTGGATAAAAATTTCACCGGGTTCCGGAGCTCGACCGCTGGGAAGATAGATCTCTGCATTGGCGGGCCAGCGCCTGTAACTTTCCGACATGTCCTTTAGAGTATGTGACATAAAATGATGCATTGGAAACCCGTGCTCAGCCAGATAAATTGCATCACGGCTGACTTCTTCAAAGCTCATGGTTCCATACAATCGCATGGCTTGAATCCAGGCATCCGGCGCTCCCGGCACAACGGTGCGTTGAATCCCTTCCGGGATCTGCCCGTTATAATTGTCTCGAAAAAACTCAACCGATGCAGCTTTAGGCCAGGGGCCCAGCCCGGAAATGGTCTTTATTTCATTGGTGTCTGCCGAATAAATCATGATCGGCGCAACTCCGGCAAAATTGACCATATCCGACTGTAAGATTTCCAGACAAATTCCGGCTGCGACCCCGGCATCGATTGCATTGCCGCCTTTATCCAGTATCCTCATTCCTGCCAGGGAGGCGAGCGAATGACCGGACACAACCATACCTGTCGTGCCTTTAATGGCCGGCCGGTGGGAAAATCTTGCATATTCGTATCCGGTGTTAGCTTTTTCGTCTGGCATGTTTTTGTGTCTCCTCGAAATTATTTTCTACAGGATGGTTAATTCACGCGGATAACTTGTGAGGTATTCCAACCCGCTTTCGGTCACCACGACATCGTCTTCGATACGAACGCCCCCTTTATTGGGCAAATAAATTCCCGGTTCGTCGGTAAATGTCATCCCGCTTCTCAATACCAGCTTATTTCCCCTGACCATATACGGCGGTTCGTGGCCTTCGAGTCCCAGTCCATGCCCCAGACGGTGAATAAAAAATTGGCCGTACCCTGCGGCTTCGATGACATCTCTGGCCACTTGATCCAATTCTTCAGCGCTGACTTGCGGTTTGGAATAATCGATGACCGCCTTATTGGCATCCCGTACAATTTCATATATCTTTTTTAATTCATCATCAATTCTTCCAACAGCAAAGGTTCGGGTTAAATCACAGGCATATCCTTCATAGCTTGCCCCCGTATCAATCATCACGAGATCACCCACATCAATCACCCGTCTTGAGGTTTTGGTGTGCGGTGAAGCCGTTCGCGGCCCGGATGATACAATGGGTTCTTTGGGTAATTGCCCGCTGCCGTGTAAAAATCCTTGAATTTTGAGCTGGCTGGCCACTTCATATTCGGTAATACCGGGTTGAATCATCTCAACAGTAGCTTTCAGCGCCTTTTCCGTAATTTCGGCTGCTTTGCGCATACAAGCTATTTCTTCATCATCCTTGCACATCCGAATTTCCGAAATAAGGCTCTCACCATTGGTAAAAACAGCATTAGGAGCGTACCGTCTTAACAAATCAAACTCCAAGACCCGCATTCTTGTATATTCAACCCCGACTTTCTTCCCGTCTAACTGCAAATCTTTGCTCAGGCTTTCAAATTTATCTTCGGGGCCCTCCTCGTCCGTCCAGGGGTAGATAGCGTGTTCCTCGCCCATGATGGGAGAGGCATTGGGAACTTCCAGATTGGGTAAAAAGATGCGCCCTTCAGCTTGTTGACTGACAAAAAGCATAGTCGGTCTCTCACTGGCATGCATTCTCAGCCTACTGAAGTAATAGAGATTAGGCCCCGGGATTAAAACCATAAAATCTATCCCCTGGGAACTCATGAATGCTTTTAAGGCTGATATTCGTTGAGATTTCATCAGATTTCCTTTCAAAGTCAATTTTTTTCACTGTAATCTTAGCTTCGGGTCGAGTTTATCCCGCAGCATATCTCCGACGACATTTACACACAGAGTAGTCATGACAATGGCTAGGCCGGGAAAAACCGTCAGCCACCAGGCCGTCGTCATGTAATCGCGTCCCTCGCTCAAAATATTCCCCCACGCTGCGGTCGGGGGCTGGATACCGAAACCGAGGAAGCTGATAGCAGCTTCGGCGATAATCATCCTGCCAATTTCCAGAGAAGCCAACACGATGACAGGCGCAACCACGTTAGGAAAAATATTTGTCAGCATGATGCGCCAATTGGGAAGTCCGACAGTGAATGCCGCCTGTACATATTGTTTTTCTTTTATCCCCAAAACTTCCCCTCTGACAAGACGCGCATAGATGACCCAGTTAGACACCGCCAAAGTGATAATGATGTTTTGTAAACTGGGTCCCAGTATCGCTGCTATGGTCAGGGCCAGAATCACAAAGGGAAAACTTAACTGCATATCGACAAATCGCATAATAATGCGATCGGTCCACCCTCCGTAATAACCCGAAATCAACCCAACCAAGGTCCCAAACAGTCCTGCTAAAAAAACAGCCGCCAAACTGACGGCCAGCGAAATCCTGGCACCGTAAATGACTCTTGTCAGTAAATCCCGCCCCATCGGGTCTGTTCCAAAAAGATGTCCCTTGGTCAGCGGGGGCAGGAGCCGATCCGTCAATTCGCCGCCAGCGGGATCATAGGGGGAAATCAGGTTCGCCGCCAGCGCCATGAAAGCCATCGCCGCCAGAATGCCGACGGAAACGATAAGGAGCCAGTTCCTTATAATTTTTCTGAACATTTGATTCATATTAGTTTAACCCGAAGATTTCTGAAGCCGGATCTCCGGATTTACAACGGCGTATAAGATATCAACAATTAAATTAATCGAGCAGATCATCCCCGCAATCACGAAAATTGAGGCCTGCACGGTCGGGTAGTCCCTGAAATAAATTGATTGAATCACCAGTCTTCCAAGCCCGGGCCATGAAAAAATCGTCTCGGTAATGACCGCTCCCCCAAAAATAACTCCTATTTGCAGTCCCGTAATCGTGATAATGGGAATGGCGGCATTTTTGAGAGCATGCTTCCACAGGATCTTGGCCTCGCTCAGCCCCTTGGCCCGACCCGTCCTGATGTAATCCGTCTGCAGGACCTCGATCATGCTGGACCTTGTTAATCGCGTAATACGGGCAGCAGAATAGGCTGCCAGAGTAATCGCTGGCAGGATAAGATGTTTCCAGGTCCCCATTCCACCGGTCGGCAGCCATCTGAACAGTACTGAAAACACCAGAATGAGCATCAAACCCAGCCAGAAGTTAGGAATCGACTGAGCCAGGACTGCACCCATGGTGCCGATCTTGTCCGTCGCACGACCTCTTTTAAAAGCCGACAGTATACCGATGGGAATGGATACGAGCAGCGCCATTGAAATGGCCACTGTCGTCAATAAAAGGCTTGCCGGGATTCGGTCGATCACCAGAGACAGCGCACCGGCTGTTTGCCTTAAGGACTGGCCGAAATCACCACGAACAGCCCCGGCAATGAACGAACCGTACTGAACAATCAACGGCCGGTTGAAACCCATCTGCGCCCTGAATTCTTCAACATACTCCGGGGTCGCATCGGTTGGGACCATAAGCAATATGGGGTCCCCCGAAAGCCGTACCATGACGAACACGGCCGTTAGAGCCATATAAAGAACCACCACTGTTTCCAGCAGGCGTTTTAATATGAATATAGTCATGTCCCCAATCAGTGCCTTGAAAAATGCCTAAAATGAGCGTTTTAAATTTCAAAAGAAGATAGAGAATGAAACGACTCATTAATATCATTCTCCACCTTGCTAAGCCCCGCCTATTTTTTGACTTTGGCGTCGTACAGGTAAAACTGCTCATCTGCCCTGGGTGTCCAATCCAAGCGATTGCTCACCCCGTATAGATCATGCTGCTCCCACAAAAAAATCCAGGGCGCCGCTTTTTGAATCTGGCGTTGAAGTTGATTGAATCCCGCTCGTCTGGAAGAGGGTTTCACAACCGGAATGACCTGCTCCAGCGCCTTGTCGATTTCAGGATCGCTGAAGGTAACCCAGGAGGCTCCAGATTTAAACCAGGCGTACATGATTCCGCCTTCCAACTCCCGATCCGATCGCCCCAGAACATGCATATCGCCGGCCTTGTGGCTCTTGACCAGTTTCAGATAAGTCCCCCACTCGTGAAATTGGACTTTAACCTTGACCCCGATTTTAGCCAGTTGGGCGGCGATAGCCTGAGCAAATTCCTTGTCCTTTAAATATCTTCCCTGGCAGGAATGAAGGGTAAGATTTAAGCCGTCGCCGTATCCGGCTTTCTTGAGAAGACTCTTTGCTTTTTGCGGATCATAGGGAAAGGGTTTGAGGGTAGGGTCAAAACCCTTGTTAATGGGCGTGAGCGGACCCGGTGTTCGCGTAGCATATCCCTCCATAACCGTATTAATGATCTCATCCACATTTACCCCGTAATTTAGTGCCTGTCTGACCCTGACATCCTGCATCGGACCTTTGTTGAGATTGTCCAGGGCAATGAAAATAATCCTTCTACCCGGAACTCCCTTGACGGAAGCAACACCGCTGTTGTTTACCTGCTGAATCAGATGTGGCGGAACATCCGGGATTATATCAACCTCACCCACCACCAGCGCCGATACCCGGGGTCCCACCTCCGGGATAACGCGTATGACAACCTTATCGATCTGTGGAACACCTTTCCAGTATTGCTCATTTTTCACCAGTACAATCTCACGGTCTTTGGACCAGCTTGCCAGCTTATAAGCCCCTGTTCCGACCGGATGTTCCGATAGATATTTCATCCCTTTTTCCTTGGCAAGCTTGGGAGGGGCGATGAATACTTCGATGAGATTTTCCGGCAGGGTTATAAAGGGCACTTTGGTGGTGATTTTAACAGTGTAGTCATCTACAATATCAATCCGCTCAATCCGGTTGACCAGGGTATTGGTCAACGCTTTGTTGGCCGGATCCAAAATAAAATCAATCGTAAACTTTACGGCTTCCGCATTAAACGGTTCTCCGTTATGAAACTTTATGCCCTTTCTCAATTTAATGACCCAGGTAACATCATCCACGAATTCATATGATTCCGCCAACTCGGGGATGACCTTCATGTCAGAGTCCCTGAAAAAAAGGCCATCATAGATGTGCCGCAAGATCCTGATGGTGGTGGCATCCATGGTAAGCACGGGATCAAGGCTTCGCGCATCAGAGTTCAATCCGACGACTACTTTGGTTTCTCCGCTGGCAACACCGGTTGACATTATACACAGCATACCGGCAATCAATAATGTTCCCCAGCAATAGGACGTGAACTTAAATCTTTTCATGGTATCCTCCTTTCAATAACTGTTTAATTTCAACCCATTTATAGCTCTATTCTGTCACAATATCAGGGTAAATATTTTAATCGAATTTCAAAAAACTTAATAAAAATAAATATGACAAAGTAGGACTATAATACTGAAACACAACCTCCTTTCTGTTGATTTTTTTTTCATACCTGGTGGCAGGCCACCAGGTGGTTATTGCCGATGTCCTTTAATTTTGGTTCAATGCGGTCACATCCTTCAATTTTAACGGGACATCGCGTGTGAAAACGGCATCCAGCGGGGGGATTGATCGGACTTGGTACGTCTCCCGCCAAGATGATCTTCTCCCGTTTTAATCTTGGAGCTGGTATGGGGGTGGCCGCAATGAGGGCCTTGGTGTACGGATGCCTGGGAAAGCTGTAGAGATTGAGGCTGTCGGCCTCCTCCACAATTTTACCAAGATACATGACATCCACGCGATCACAGATGTGCTTAACAAGGCTGAGGTCGTGGGCAATGATAATATATGAAAAATGAAATTCCCGTTGCAGATCCCCTAACAAATTAATGACCTGAGCCTGAATGGAAACATCCAGAGCTGAAAGCCGCTCATCTAAAATGATCAAATCAGGGTTTAGAATCAGGGAACGTGCGATACCGATTCTCTGTCTTTGCCCCCCGCTAAACTCGTGGGGATAGCGGGTAACTGTATCTGAGGGCAGTCCAACTTTTTTTAAAATCGAAACCACCCGATCCCCGGCTTCAGCACCTGAAGCCAGCCGGTGCACTTTGAGCGCCTCAGCCAACATGCGCCCTATTTTAATCCTGGGATTCAAGGAAGAATAAGGATCCTGGTAGACCAGTTGAATTTTTCGGCGTAGGTGTCGCATTTCTTTTTTACTGATTTCAAAAATATTTCTTCCCTGGAAAATCACCTCCCCGGCGGTAGGCTCAAGAGCCCGGATCATTACCTTCGACGCCGTTGTTTTGCCGCAGCCGCTTTCGCCAACCAACCCTAAGGTCTTGCCTTTGGTTACCTTAAGATCGATGCCGTCAACGGCAAGCACATGCAAGCAAGGTCCACCAAAAAGGCCCCCTTTCACGGGAAAATATTTTTTAAGGCCCCGTGCGGTGAGCAGGGTTTCATGGATCTGCGGTGCTGCCATAATATATCTCATTAAAACAACCAGCAGCGGCATGAATGCCGATCGCCGATATCTTTTAATTCGGGCTCTTCTGTGCGACAAAGTTTCATCGCATATGTGCAGCGGGGATGGAAATGACACCCCGACGGCAAACTGTAGAGGCTGGGGATCATACCCGGGATTTCCGGCAATTTCTTTTCAGGTCTTATATCTTCATCTATTCTGGGAATCGTTGCTAACAGTCCCCGAGTATAGGGATGGGCCGGCGCATAAAAAATATCGTCCACCGACCCTTTTTCCAGGATCTTGCCGGAATACATCACGATGACCCTTTCGGCCATTTCTGCGACCACACCTAAATTGTGGGTAATCATTATAATCGCTGTGCCCGTCTCTGCTTTCAATTTGTTCATAAGGTCGAGTATCTGGGCTTGAATAGTGACATCCAACGCCGTGGTGGGCTCATCGGCAATCAGGACTTTTGGATTACAACTTAACGCCATAGAAATCATCGCCCTTTGTCGCATACCCCCACTTAACTGGTACGGATATTCTCGTGCTCTCTTTTCAGGAGACGGAATCCCAACCAGTCGCAACATCTCAATACACCGATCAAGGGCTTCTTTTCGCTTGAGCCCCTGATGCAGTATGATCGCTTCAGAAATTTGATTGCCTATGGTAAACACAGGATTAAGCGAGGTCATTGGTTCCTGGAAAATCATGGAGATAATATTGCCCCTGATATCTTTCATCCTGGATAAAGGCAGTTTGAGGAGGTCGGTGTCTTCAAGCAGAATTTCACCGTCAATGATTTTCCCCGGAGGGTCAGGTATCAGCCTTAAAATAGATAAGGCAGTCACCGATTTTCCGGACCCCGATTCTCCCACAACCCCGATCGTCTCCCCTGTCCGGAGGGAATAACTTATGCCGTCAGCAGCTTTGGTTACACCGGCTGATGAAAAAAAATAACTTTTTAAATTATTGATCCTTAATAGAGGCTCGTCTGCTTTCATAATGCGATCTTGGACTTTAAGGCCAGGAGTTGATTCGTCTGACGAGTTCATTCTTGCTAAAGAGAAAAGTATTATTGAGGTCGAATCCCAATTCCAACAGTTGGCTTTTTTTCGCCTAAACGATCAATACTGAATAGGCGTATTTCGAGTGTCTGTCAAGTGGATACCGAAACTATCAGCGGTAGCGTCAAAGTTTCAAATTTGTCGTAGTGTGGCTGCGATTTAAAAAAGATAATCAGGCATAAAAACCCATATGAGCTGCTTCCCATCCAAGAATCGCATTTTTATGCGCCGGCCCACCGCCATAATAACCGAATTTCGCATTTTTACGAATAACCCGGTGACATGGAATGATGAATGGAATCGGATTTTTCTTGTTTTCAGTTATTATCTTGATCTAAAATATCTAAATTCGACAATATAGCCTCAGGGAGATTTTCAGGTGCATCTTAAAAAAGTGAATTTACACCCCGACAAATATCCGACCCGAGAACACTATCCGTTTAATTTAGACCTTTTCAGCGTCACCAAAAGCCTGAGTTTCAATGCACCGGTCACCTTTTTTGTCGGTGAAAACGGATCCGGTAAATCTACATTGCTGGATGCGATCACCCGCAAATGCGGCATTATGATGTGGCAGGGC
>JAJRVC010000451.1 GCA_024277475.1 Deltaproteobacteria bacterium | reverse complement strand
GTACCCGGATGTGTGACCATCGAGATCTGATTGTCCGTACTTTTACAATCCCCTTCTACTTCAATAGTTGCCTTGATGCCGATGATGTTTTCCGGACAAGCTCTAAACAATAGGCGATGATTGCCCCTTGGGCTTCCCGCAGATCTGACAAACTTAACCCGCCCGTTTTCAATCTCTATAGTGCCGTTATCATCTTGTATCTCCCACTTGTCTGTGTCGATTTGGCTCGATTTGTTGAAATCGTCGTACTTTTCCCATTTGCCGGCACCGGCTTTGGTCGCCCAAAGAGGCGCGATCAACAAAATTACTAGTAGAATCAGCAGGGTTTTTTCGTTTCTCATAGATTACCTCCTTTGAAAAATGAATTTTGGGGAAGAATAAAATAAAGACTTGCTTTCACCAAGACATGAATACACTGGGAAAAACGTGCAATATTCGTGCAAGACTACATATTGACAAATCACATTGTGGCACACAGTATACGGTGCAAATTCAATATGACTGTGTAATAAACACCTCAATTTAAGCAATCTTTAGGATACTCATAGTAGCAATGATGTAGTTTAGGTAATATCGTTGGTTTCAGATTTTACCACCACCAGCCCTTCCAAAACAGTAATTTTTTAACGTAACCGCTAATAGTAAAACAATTTCCGGTACCAAATCACGAAAAGCGCGGCCGCCTTTTTCATCATTGAAAATAAGCAGTTGACATTATGATTTTCAATGATTATCATAGCAGCATGATTCCCAGACCCGAATTTGTTCATCAAATCGAAGCCTCATTTCAGATTCACCCCGTAACCGCCCTGCTTGGACCGCGGCAAAGCGGGAAGACCACCTTGGCCCGCTTTCTCGCCCATGGCAGGCAATCCGTCATTTTCGACCTGGAAAACCCCGTTGATATCCGGCGCCTTTCGGCCCCCATGCAGGCTTTAAAGGATCTCTCTGGACTAGTGATCATCGATGAAATTCAAAGAAAGCCGGAATTGTTCGAGCTTCTCCGGGTTCTTGCAGATCAGCCTGACCGGACAGCCCGTTATTTGTTGTTGGGATCGGCATCACCTTATCTGGTAAAAGGCGTGTCGGAATCTCTGGCAGGAAGGATCGGATTCGTTGACCTAACCGGTTTTCAATTGGAGGAAATCGGAGCCCATAATCGCAATCGCCTTTGGACACGAGGTGGCTTTCCCAGAGCATATCTTGCTGGATCCGAAAGTGAGAGCCGCAGCTGGCGCGAAAATTTTATCCGTACATTTCTCGAAAGAGACATCCCCCAACTGGGCATCTCCATTGCGGCGGAAACACTGCGGCGATTCTGGACAATGGTGGCTCATTATCACGGACAAGTGTGGAATGCCGCTGAATTTGCCCGCTCCATTGGCACGGCCCAAAACACGGCGCGCCGTTATCTTGATATACTTGCTGGGGCTTACATGGTACGGGTGTTGCCGCCCTGGTTTGAAAATTTAAAAAAACGACAGGTAAAAGCACCGAAATTGTATATTCGGGATAGCGGCCTGCTTCACAGTCTGCTGCAGATCCCAAATTTGACGAGCTTACAGGGACATCCCAAAATCGGTGCATCGTGGGAGGGGTTTGCACTGGAGCATGTCATCCATGTTTTTCGACTCAGAGAGGCCTATTTTTGGGCCACCCACGCCGGTGCCGAGCTTGACCTCATGGCAACTATCGCTGGAAAACGGTATGGTTTTGAATTTAAATATGCCGATGCTCCCGGGCGAAGCCGCTCCATGCATATCGCCATTTCGGACCTGGACTTGGCCCATTTATGGGTAATATACCCCGGGGATCAGAAATACGAACTTGACGAAAAGATAACCGCTATACCGCTAGAGGAAGTGTCACAACTGGCGAGAAGCATGAATGAGTGACATTGCGTGACCATCAGAGCTTTTCCCTGTTGGCAGGCAAAAGGCCAAACCGATCAGTCATCGAGCAATTCCAATATCTTTCTGGATGTGTATTCCCCCACATCGGCGAGCCCGTCTGTCGGCAAAAACCGGTTGGCGTTGTTGGAATACAGGCACGTGACCGAAGCAGGGAACTCATCATCCGCTTCATAGAAAATATAGCACAGTGCGATTTTCGGCAGCGGATACACCAGAAACGAAAAATCGCCACCGGTCTCGGGAGCGCTTTGCCCCTTCAGTTTTTCGGTAATTGCCGGCGCCGCTTTCTTTATTCTGTCGACATGGGGGACCAGCAGTTGTTCGGTATGCGTTTTAAATGCCCCCGCATAAGGCATGCTGTCGGGGAACTCTTTGAATGCCTTGAGGGGCAGAGGAACACACAGGTCCGGACCGGCACCCAAAGCGTAGAGCGTAATCAGGATCCCAAAGACCGAAGACTGGGCTTTCCCGCCAAGTGTAATCCCCTCTGGTTCAATCACGCATTTTTCACCGAACGCATCAAAAACAAATCGTTCCCCATCCTGTTCAGCCGGAAGATTTTTCGCCAGGTCGTCGGGCAGATTACGGTAGAGGCGGTTGAGATTGTCTTGAACGATTTTGGTGTAGTTGTCTGTCATTGCCCAACCTTAAAAATGGTATCCCATACCGGCAAAGATTCCCCCGAATATTGCGGTAACGACTGACCCCAGGATCGCCAGAATCAGGAACGCGGGGATCGACGCCAAAACCCATTTTACCATGAGCGTTACCATCGACATGAAGGGTATCTTCACATCGGTGATGACAACTCGATTTGTGTTTTCGATATTCATCGCGGTGGCCTCCTGCATAGCTCGTCTTGTGTCGCGTCATTCGCGCCGTAAAACATATTTTTTGCCCTTGCCGATATCCCCTGGTGCATGGAATGCACCCTACCTGCTTTTCTCATGAACTGCGGTTATTGAATTACTTAAGGACGTCCCCCTTTTTCCGGTTGGGACAGCCATCCACCATTGCACCTTTTGAGTATGTTGCCGTTCCCTTGAGTGTCATATGGGGTTATGTTTTTTGGAGGGACGTTCTTGAACTTCAATCAGTTATCGGTATGGTATTGATTGTTGGGAGCGGACTGTATATATTTGGGAGTAAAAAACTAATAACAAGCAAATACGTGTTAAGTCTATTTAAAATAAAGATTAGAAGATAGTTTCGGTACAGGGAGAGCGGCGCTATTGGGCATTGAAATTATTTTATTGGCATTGTTAGCCGCATTTCTGCACGCTGGATGGAATGCGTTGGTAAAAAGCGCTTCGGATAGGATGCTGGTTTTATCTGCGGTTTCTATGGCGCAATCCACCACCGGCGCATTTCTGATTCTCTTCGTACCCCCGCCAGATCCTTCAAGCTGGCCACTTATAGGGCTGTCAACACTTTTTCACTATTTCTATTTTGCATTCCTTTATCATGCCTATCGATTTGGGGATTTAAGTCAAATTTACCCACTCGCTCGGGGGCTTGCACCAGTGTTGGTGGCAATCGGCGCTGCCGTATTTGCCAATGAAACATTGTCTCTGTTATCACTCTTGGGTGTCATTCTGGCCTCTTTGGGGATAGCCAGTATTGCGTTTTTAAGCGAGTCATCATTGAGAAAAAATCCACCAGCCCTTCTCTTTGCGGCAGGTACCGGAATAATCATAGCTGGCTATACCGTTGCTGATGGTATTGGTGTTCGGCTGTCTGGAAGCCCGTGTGGATACATCGCATGGTTGTTCCTTTTTGAGTTTCCGGTT
>JAJRVC010000450.1 GCA_024277475.1 Deltaproteobacteria bacterium | reverse complement strand
GGAAACTTACGCCAGTGCCCATGGATAAAAATGGATAAAAAAGGCTTCGTGGATGGGCACTAACTTTCTTAAACCTACTAGCTGGGCTGATGAAAATATGCTAAATCCGCTTTTACAAAATCATTCTGCCTTTATTCAAATTGAGTCATTGGCCATAGATGTGAGCTGTTGAGGGTTGTTCAACCCGGAACTCTGAACCGCTTAACCTATGAAAGAAAGAGGACACTCCATGCCGACCACGGCAAATAATACCGCAAAAATTATAAAGAACAGGCCATTGCCGCCGGGGCGAATTAAAATTGTTCAGGCGTTGAAGCTATTGCTTGAAAAAAAAGAGTTCAGTGCCGTCACCACTGCTGAAATAGCCAAAACCGCAGGTGTTACCGAGGCTTTGATTTATAAATATTTCAAAGACAAACGTGATTTGCTCCACCAGGTATTAAGTGAGTACCTGGAACAATATCGTGCTCAAATAGGCCAGGATCTGAAAGGAGTCAAAGGGACACTCAATAAACTCCACAAGCTGATCTGGTCCCATATCAAGGTTTATGCCACCAACCGGGTTTTTGCCAGAATACTTCTGATCGAAGTCAGAAACTATCCGGATTACTATAAAAGTGAAACCTATTCACGGGTGAAAGAATACAGCAATATTGTTTTACAGATTATTGAGGAAGGCATTCGCGACAGGGAGATACGTGGGGACGTGCCCGCCAGGCTGATAAGGCATAGTATTCTCGGCAGCATAGAGCAGGTTTGTCTTTCCTGGATCACCTTCGGAAAAGATATTAACCCGGATGAGCTTACGGAACAGATCTGTGAGATAATATTCCAGGGAATCAAAAAAAGAGAGCTCATAGCTAAAAGCTGAAAGTTGATGTGGCCGCAAAAAGGCACAAAAAACCCAAAAAGAAAATTTTATACTTAATAATTTCTTTAGGTTATAAGATCAAGATTCAATGATTTTAGATTTCGACTTTTTACGAGATTGTCATAGTTGAAAGGGTAAAAAATAGAAGTTGAATAGTTAATTAGGTTAAAAGGAATAGAAAAAGTATAGTTGATAGGTTTACTGAGTGATTTGTTGATTAAGGTTAAAGGATGATATCTATTTAAACCAATCAACTTATACAACTCAGTCAACTTAATAAACTAAATGGACCGGAGGTCAACAGTATGGGAAAATGGATGAACGGCTACCTCGAAAAGCTGGCCGTCAATCGCCGGGAGAATACTGATGCCGGGGGCACCCAACGCATCGCAGTCCAGCATCAGTTGGGCAAGCTCACTGCCAGGGAGAGAATCGATTATCTAACCGATCCGGGGTCTTTTGAGGAGCTGGGATCACTGGTCAGGGAGTTTCGCTTCGGTCTGCAGGGGGAGGCAAAGCCGAGCCCATCGGATGGTGTAATCATGGGCCCGGCCCGGGTAGATGGAAGACCTGTCATGGTGTATTCGCTGGACTTCACGGTAATGTCCGGTTCGATCGGCGATCAGGGAGTCTGGAAGATTGCGGAGCTTATCGAAATGGCCGGACAGCAGCAGATGCCCGTCATCGGGATGTTCGACTCCGCCGGCTCAAGAGTCAGCTTTAAAAACGGTTACGTAGGATTGAACGGTATGGGGCGGCTGGTGAGAAACTATTGTCTCTATTCAGGCGTCATTCCTCAAATAGCATTGGTTTTGGGACCTTGCACCGGACCCATGGCACAGGTACCTGTCCTGGCCGACTTTTTGATCATCAATCAGAAAACCGGATTTTTATGGTGGGGCGGTGATATCGTATCGGATGACGCCGGGTCGGCTGAATTCCACATGGAGAAAAGCGGCCAGTGTGACCTGGTGGCCGATAGCGACGAGCAGGCCATCGATAGGGTCAAGCAACTGCTGCAGTTCATGCCCCAGAATTGCTGGGAGAAGCCGGCCGGCGTCGAATCCACGGATGACCCTGAAAGAAGTGAAGAAGCCCTGCTCGATGTCATGCCCGATGACCCCAAATTCACCTACGATATTCACGAAATCATCGATCTGATCGTGGATAACGGTGAATTTTTCGAATTAAAGGAGGACTTCGCTCCCAATTTGGTTACCGGTTTTGCCAGGTTCGACGGCATGGTCACCGGCATCGCCGCGAGCAATCCTGATGAGCTCAGCGGTATCATGGAGCCGGATTCATCTGATAAGTACGACCGTTTTATCATGTTTTTGGATGCCTTTAACATTCCGCTGCTGACCCTGTCGGATACGCCTGCTTACCCGCCCGGTGACAAATGGGAGCGCCGGGGCGTCATCCGGCACGGGGCCAAGAACCTGCATGGCTATTCGCACCTGACGAATTCAAAAGTAACCCTGGTGCTGAGACGCTCCTACGGTGGTTCAAATATTGTCATGGGCTGCAGCAAGATGGGCCCTGATTTTATTTATGGCTGGCCGACTGCGGAATTCGCTCCCACCGGACCCGAGTCCATCGTCCAGGCCGTTTTCCACAAAGAACTGGAAAAAGCCAGGCAAGATGACAACTATGATGAAGTCTACAACTTTTTTCTGAGTATTTTAAAGGAGCATTTCAGCGTAATGACCATGGGTAAATCATTTACGACTTACTATACGGTCCATGAAGTCATTGACCCCAGAGAAACACGCTCCAGGATCATTAAGGCGCTGCGAACCAGCTTAAATAAACATACAGGGGTGCCGGAGAAAAGACGTTTTATAAAACCGGCATAATCGGGAAAATTTGGAGTAACTCAATTCATAAGCCACCCCGACCTGTCGGGATGAGAATTTAAAGAGACAATTCGAGTTTACTGAAAAATAACAAGAATGAAACCAGATCAATTGGGGAACCTATCATGGGTAAACGGATGGATGAAGCCATTAAGCGATACAGGGGGATTCAGGAGAAAAATCTCCTTGGTGGCGGCCTTAAGCATATCGAAAGGCAACACGGCCGGGGCAAGTTAACGGTCCGGGAGAGAATCGAGATCCTGATCGATTCCGGAACCTTTAGTGAACTGGGATCTTTTGTGGGCACTACCAGCAGGCGCATCGACGGCCGTATACCGGACGCCCCCTGCGACGGCGCCGTCATCGGTACCGGACGGGTCAACGGTCGGTTGATTATGGTCCATGCCAGCGATTTCACCGTGTTAGGCGGGTCTATCGGAGCCCAGCATATCGTC
>JAJRVC010000449.1 GCA_024277475.1 Deltaproteobacteria bacterium | reverse complement strand
TTACTGGGGATGGATAGGGGGGGCGACGCTTGTTGCAATTCTTCAAAGCATCGCGGCCTGGCAGTTTTCTGCGAGATGGAATGACCTTATTACTTTCGGCATTCTGATTATTACCCTGCTGTTCCGACCCCAAGGACTTTTTTCTCCAAAAAAACGCAGGGAAGAGAGACAATGAACTATATTCTGCATCTGCTGATCATAATTGGCATCTATCTCATACTCTCATACAGCCTGAACTTAGTGGTGGGCTTTGGAGGCCTTCTTTCTTTCTGCCATGCCGTATTTTACGGTATAGGAGCATACGCCTGCACACTTTTGATGATAAAGACGGGCTTCTCATTTTTGCCATCCATGTGCCTTGCCGTATTGGTATCCGGCAGTGCCGCATTCCTGATAGGTCTGCCTGCGCTTAAATTCCGTGGAGACAGCTTTATAATAGTAACCTTGGGGTTTCAGATGATCGTCTTTACCGTACTGTATAACTGGGTCGGCTTGACAAGGGGGCCATATGGCATCCCCGGCATTCCTCGCCCGATTATAGCCGGTCATGCGATTACGACCCTGCCCGCTTATCTTCTCCTAGTCTGGTGTTTCGCTGGCGCCGCCTCGTTTTTCCTGTTTACGATATACAGGTCTCCCTTCGGTCTTGCCCTCAAGGCCCTGAGGGACAATGAAATGGCAGCCGAGGGTCTGGGCAGGTCGCCAAAGCACCTTTTCCTTTATGCCTTTGTTATTTCAGGAATGACGGCATCTCTTGCCGGTGGTCTGTATGCAACCTATATTACCTATATAGATCCGACCTCCTTTACCCTTAACGAGAGTATCTTTTTATTTACCGTTCTTATGGTCGGTGGCACGGGCAACAGGATTGGCCCTTTCGTGGGAACCGTTTTTATAATCCTGTTGCCGGAAGCATTGAGATTCGTAGGCTTGCCGGATTCAGTGGCAGCCAATACACGACAAATTATATACGGCTTTGCATTGATCCTTTTGATGTTTTTCAGGCCACGGGGGATTGCAGGGGAACACATAGTGAAATAAAATGGGGTTACCTAAATTTTTCAACAATGACAACAAGCGACTTAAAAATAAAAAAGGTAAGTAAGACAATTGACGGCGTAGGGATTGTCGAGAATGTAACCGCAAACTTTGCACCGGGCAGAATCACGGCACTGGTGGGTCCGAACGGGGCCGGAAAGACCACATTGTTCCACCTTATAACCGGTGAGTTAAAGCCTGACTCAGGCGAAATCTTATACCGGGGTGAAAGAATAGACAATCTGCCCCCCTACCGGATCGCCCGCAAGGGTATCGGTCGACTTTTTCAGGACGTGCGGGTGTTTGAAAACCTGACTGTTTTTGAAAACATTGCATCCGCATGTTACAATGCAAAATCAGAAACGCCCTGGTATCCATTTACCTCACCGCGAAAGCTGAAAAAATTGAATTCAGAAATTACCGCTAAGGTCAAGAGGGTTCTGACGTTCACGGAACTGGCAAGCGAGATGAATGCCCGGGCCTCGGCCCTTTCCTATGGCCAGCAAAAATTGTTGGCCATTGCCAGGCTGCTGGCCGCCGACTTTTCAGTCCTCTTGTTGGACGAGCCGACGGCGGGCCTGAATCCCGTTATGATAAAACGGGTTCTCGATATATTTGAGCGTGTTGTTGAACAAGATAGAGCAAAGACGATCGTCTTTGTCGAGCATAACATGAGCGCCGTCACTCAAATCGCAGACTGGGTCTATTTCATAAATGAGGGACGAATAGCTTTTTTCGGCAGAACGGACCACGTGCTTGAAGACCGGGAAGTAAAAGAGCTTTACCTTGGACTGTAGGAATATTTGATGTCCCCGTTGATTCAACTGCAAAACATAGATATTTTTTACGGGAAGAGACAAATCCTCCATGACATTTGTTTGGATTTATCAGAAAATAACCGACTCCTCCTCATCGGTCCGAACGGGGCAGGAAAAAGCACCCTTCTGAAAACCATTATCGGCTTGGTCCGCCCACGTTGCGGCGCGGTAATTTATCGCGGTTCATCCATAACCGGCACCCCCGTGCAAAAAAGGGTGGCGCAGGGGATAGGCTTTCTCATGCAGACCAACAATATTGTACCCGGCCTTACGGTCGAGGAAAACTTGGCGCTCGCAGGTTATTCATTGAAGAAGATATTACTGGCCGAACGGATTTCCGCTGTCATTGAAAATATTGCAATCCTTAAGTCCAAGCTCAAATCGCGTGCCGGACTTTTGTCCGGTGGCGAGCGCCAGGCCCTTGCCATCGGCATGGTCCTGATACAACGGCCCGCTGTCATGCTTTTAGACGAACCTTCTGCGGGGCTTTCCCCAAAGTCCGCCATGAAAATTATAAGCGTGCTGAAGGACGTGCAGGCTACTTTCTCTATCCAAGCTGTTTGTATGGTCGAACATAATCTCAAGACCGCCCTGGAATGGGCCACGCAAACAGCCGTCCTGGTTCAGGGAAGAATGGTTTTCGTGTCCGAAAACCCTCAGGAATTTATCTCACGGCCAGAACTCCTTGAAAAATATTTTTTTGGATAAAGTTGCCACCACTTATTGAAAAGTTACCCTTCTAGCGCCATACAAGGCGGTTCCAGGCAGCATTTATCACTCCATCTGATCTTGCCCGACAAAACAATGGCTCACCCCAGTTTCAGGTCGTCGGCGCCTTCATCTGCCGTGGTGTTACGTCGTTCCATTTCCAGTTGCGGATTTCAGGCATGTCCTCGCCATGTTTGCGAATATAGTCCTTGTGATCCTGTAGCTTGTCGCGGAGAAACTGCTTGGCATAGGCGGCCCGGGAGC
>JAJRVC010000022.1 GCA_024277475.1 Deltaproteobacteria bacterium | reverse complement strand
AGAAGGAAGATTGCGCGTCAAGACAGCCTTGCCGCATATATCAGTGGAACCTAAAGTGCTCTGTTTCGATGATCACCGTAGTTCAGTTCAATAAAGATTGAATATTGGCGATTTTAAGGATAATGAACCTCCTGGAGAGGACTTTATTTGACAAACATAATGAACACAGCGTTTTGGAGGAAACAGAATGAGAGTGAACAAATTGCGCAAACTGTTAAATGCCGGCCAACCCACGATTGGAACCCGGGTTCATTGTAGCTGGCCGTCGATTGTCGAGTCTATCGGGCATACCGGGATGTATGATTATGTTGAATTTTTGGCCGAATATGCACCCTTTGATTTACATGGATTGGACAATTTCTGTCGGGCGGCTGAATTGTATGACATGGGTACCACGATCAAGGTCGACCAGGACCCAAGGATGTTTCTCGCCCAGCGCGGCATCGGGGCCGGATTCCAGGGAGTTTTGTTTGCCGACTGCCGATCGGCCGAAGATGTTCGCCAATGTGTGCGTATAGTCAGGGCGGAAACTCCCGAAGATGGCGGTTTCTACGGCGTCGCCGCCCGCCGGTTCGCCTACATGGGTTATGGCGGTTCGGCGGAATACGTTCAGGCGCTCAAAGATATTGTTGTTTTGATCATGATCGAAAAACAGTCTGCAGTCGAACAGCTGGAAGAAATTCTGTCTGTCGAAGGGGTCGATATGATCCAGTGGGGCCCGGCCGACTATGCCATGAGCATCGGCCGGCCGGGTGAACGCAATTCAACGGAGATCAAAAATACCGGCCGCAAGGTTTTTGAAACCGCTTACAAAATGGGTATACCTGCTCGCGCAGAAATAGAGACCGTCGACCAGGCCAGGTATTATCAGGATTTAGGTGCCCGCCATTTTAACATCGGCACCGACATTTCGATTCTGCACAATTGGTGGAAAAGCAATGGGGAGGGCTTGCGAAAAGCTATATCAGAATAAAACATCGGTCATTCACAATAAACAAAGGCATCGCAATCAGCAAGAAATTGGCGCCGGTTTCCCAAGTGACCACATCGATAGTATCTGCTTTCACGAGAGACCGGCGGGTGTGAGAATCAAGACTGTTGGTGATTTTGCTTAAATTTTCCAAGTGATGAGGTGTCAGTGTTCAGCCCCGCCGGTTACCGAATAACTATTCAAGATATTTATTGAGTCGGTTCATAGCCTCAGCCAGGCGTTTGGCCGGATGGGTCAGGGCAACCCGGAAGTAGCCCTCGCCGTACTTGCCGTACATGGAGCCGGGGATCATCCAGACAGCAATCTCGTCCAATACCTTAAAGCACCATTCTTTGGAATTTGTCACACCTGCGGGCAACGATGCCCAGATATAAAATGTTCCCTTAGGGCTGTCCACGTCTATGCCGCTTTTGCGCAGGCCTTCCACAACCACATCCCGGCGTTGCTGGTACATTTGGTTGCGCTCCTGCATAAACGCGTTGGATCCATTAAGGGCTTCCGTTGCTGCCACCTGCAGGGGGTAGAACATTCCCCGGTCCGAATGGGATTTTATTTTGGCCATACCGGCGATGATCTCAGGGTTGCCCACCATAAATCCGGTTCGCCAGCCACAAGAATTGAACGCCTTGGAAAGCGAATTAAATTCTATGCCGACGTCCCTGGCCTCGGGAACCTGCAAAAAAGAAGGTGCGCAGTAACCGTCAAAACAGATCTCGGAATAAGGATTATCCGAAATTACGGCAACATTATACTTTTTAGCCCAATCGGCCAGACGAAAATAAAAATCGCCGTCGGCATGGGCTGCAGTCGGGTTGTTGGGATAGTTGACCCATATCAATTTAGCGCGCCGGGCAGTCTCCGGGGAAATGGACTCCAGGTCCGGCATGAAACCGTTCTCCCTTAACAGCGGCACGGGTTCGATCACACCACCGGCAATGGTAACACCGGCAATATAGGCCGGATAGCAGGGGTCCGGTACCAGGGCTAAATCACCGGGGTCCAATAAGCAGGTATGGATGTGAAACAGTCCGTCCGCCGATCCCAAAAGCGGCAAAATTTCGGTTTCCGGGTCACATTTAACGCCGTACTGACGTTCATACCAGTCCGCAATGGCTTCTTTTAGCGGCATAGGAGAGTAAAAACTTGGATAGTGGTGGTTATTCGGCTCATAGCAGGCATCAGCCAGAGATTTGCGCATATGATCCGGCGGGACCACGTCGGGGTCACCCAGACCCAGATTGATGACATCTTTACCTTCTGCCTTCATTTTGGTCAGAATGACATTCATGGCCGTTCCTAAATAGGCTTCGAAATCATTCAAACGTTTGGCTAAATTCATGGTTTTCTCCTCCTAAAGTGCATCTTCGTCGTAGACATTGCAGATACAGCATAAAAACGTGGCCGGTTCATCGGTTGTGTTTTTCATACCATGGGGTTGCATGCTGGGTATGTAGATGGATGATCCGGGACCGCAGATGTGCGTTTTTTTCAGTTCATCCGTTTCTAGATCAAAATCCCAGCATTCGAATTCACCGGATAAAATGTACATGGTTTGATGGTAGAAGTGGTTATGAATGGGAATTTGGCCACCCGGCTGAATGGTGAAAAACCTTAAACCATATTCCGGATAACCGTGGCCGTCATCGCCGTGTTTGGACAGCCAGCGTATGCTGGTTCCGATAACATCCAGTTTTTTACCTTTATATGGGAACTTATCGATCTTTTTATCTTCACAATCTCGCCAGTGCACTACTTCCATTTGGTTTCTCCTTTGTGATGTTTGGTTATTGGTTATGAAAGGCCCATAATGGTGTCCAGAGAGACCTTGATATGGGCTGTTGAGGCCGCCTTGAGTCCGATTTCGTCTTTGGCTTCCAGAGCCTGAATAATTTCCAGGGCTTCTTTGAAAAACGTTTCGGATTTGATTTCCTGGGGACCGGACAGCCAAAACCGCAGATAATGGCTCAGCAATCGTTCCAGCAATTGGCTGAGTTGATTATTTTGTGTTTCGTGGTAAATCAGACGGTGAAATTTGAAGTCCAACTCGATGATTTGTTTTTTGCTTGCTCTGGAGTCAAGAGTCTTGATCTCGTCTCTCAGTTTTTTTAATTTGTCCAGACCGTTCGGTGTGATACGATTCATGGCCCAGATGTTAGCCTGAGTTTCCATAACCGCACGGATCTCGGTTATTTCACGCATGCGCTCAACAGTCAGGGGACTGACGACAAAGTGGACACCATTGCGAACGACCCATTCTTCGGCGTTTAACCGGGTCAGGGCGAGCATAACCGGATTGCGGCTGACCCCATAGGATTTCGCCAGTATGACTAAATTGAGGGTACTGCCCGGCTCCAGTTCCAGCCAGATGATTTTTTGTTTCAAGTCCTCATAAATGGTAATCGGGTCCATGCTTGTGGCCGTCTTCAAGTTTATAATTATAAGTCAAATTAGCAAATTGAAATTATTGCGTCCATTTCCAACAAAAGAACAAGATAATATGGCTGCATAATGCGCGCATTATGTACGCATGTCAAGGGGAATTATAAAATTTATTTTTTGTACTGCCATTGATTTTAGAAAAACTGCTTGTTTCAGAGCAGATTTCAAAAGAAAACAAGCTGTAATTGATCACGAATAAAAATTTTAATTGCCTAAGTCGCTTGGGTCATATATAAAATTTAACACTTAATAATTTAATAGGTTATGGATCGATATTCGAGAATTTTAAGTTTTTGCGAGATTGTCAATCCTGATAAATCACGAAAAGACTATATTTCAAATGATTAAAGTGGATAACATATCAAAAATTCAGAAACTGGTTGAAAAAGGTGTCAGGATCAACCAGCCCCGCAGTGTTGAGATCGGCGATGAAGTCGATCTCGACCGTATCTCCGCCGACGGAGTTGTCATCTATGCCGGCTGTAAAATTTTCGGGGAAGACACGCTGATCCTTCCGGGTGTAAAACTGGGGTATGAAGCGCCGGCTACCGTGGATAATTGCCAGATAGGACCTGATGTCGAACTTAAAGGGGGCTATTTCAACCAATCTGTTTTCTTAGAAAAAACCCGTCTTGGTCTGGGATCGCATGTACGGGAGGCCACCATTCTCGAAGAACAGGCCGGCATTGCCCACACAGTGGCGCTGAAACATACCATTCTTTTTCCCTTTGTTACATTGGGCAGCCTGATCAATTTTTGTGATTGTCTCATGGCGGGCGGCACCAGTCGAAAAAATCACAGCGAAGTCGGCAGTTCTTATATTCATTTTAATTTCACACCCAACCAGGACAAAGCCACTCCATCTTTAATCGGCGATGTCCCCAGGGGGGTGATGCTGAATCGAAAGCCCATATTTCTCGGGGGCCAGGGAGGGCTGGTGGGCCCGTGCCGGCTGAATTTCGGCATCACCGTTGCAGCCGGCACCATTGTCCGTAAAAATGAAATCAGAGAAGACCGGCTTATTTTTGGCAGAGAAGGCAAGGGGGGCAGCGTTTCCTTCGACCCGGGAAAATTTCAGGGGAACAAAAGAACCATTCTAAACAACATCATCTATATCGGCAATCTGATCGCTTTGCAGCATTGGTATCGACAGGTTCGAACGTTATTTATATCAAAGAGATTTCCAGCAACCCTAATGTCGGGTCTTAAGAAAAATATCCACGCAGCTATTGAGGAACGCATCAAACGGCTGGAAACGGTTTGCCTGAAAACACCGGAAACCGGGCACCAAAAGTCGCAAATTTACGAACGCTGGCCCGAATTGAATGATTCTTTCCAAGTCCGCCGGGAAAAAGAAGGGGATACACGTCTCAGGGATAAATTCCTTGAAAGTGTTTCCAGGAGCATATCGGCGACCGGCAAAGATTACATTACCGTCATACAGGGACTTTCAGCAGAAAATTCGGAAAACGGCGTCCGCTGGCTTCAGGGGATCGTAGATGACATCACAACGGATGCCCAAAAATTTGTCTCTTCTCTTTCTTAAGACAAAATTTACCGGTGGTAGACGTTTATAAGTTCGGTTGAAGGCTGCATCACGAAATCCGAGCTTTCGGGAATCAAGATTCGGAAAATTCATCTCAATAATTCACTAAAACCAGATAAGTATTTGTAATCTATAGATAATAAAGGATTTTTATGGAGAAATTATTTGGAACAGACGGTATTCGCGGGCTGGCCAATGAATACCCGATGACAGTAGAGATGGCCGTGCGAGTGGGCAGAGCGGTTGCCACAATTTTCAGGGACCACAGCGGCAACCCCGAAATCATTGTCGGCCGGGACACCCGGTTGTCCGGACACATGCTGGAATCTGCGATTGTCGCCGGTATCTGTTCGGCGGGTGGCGATGCCTGTCTAACCGGTGTGCTTCCCACGCCTGGCGTTGCCTTTACGGCATCTGCCGCAAAGGCCGGGGCCGGGATTGTGATTTCCGCCTCCCACAATCCTTTTTATGACAACGGAATTAAGCTTTTTAACGGAAACGGATCCAAGCTTTCCGATGAAAAAGAAGCTGAAATCGAAAAACTGGTATTCGGTGACACTATCGCCAGTCAGTCTCTGAGTGGACATGAAACCGGCACGGTTATCCTCCAGGATGATGCCCCCGAGAAGTATATTGCCTTTCTTAAGAGTACCTTGTCGGCGGATTTTTCAATAGACAGCTTAAAGATCGTACTGGATTGTGCCAATGGTGCGACTTTCCGGACAGCCCCGCAATTGTTTTCTGATCTCGGTGCCGATGTTGCCGCTTTAGGTGTTGATCCTGACGGCAAGAATATCAATCACCATTGCGGGTCCGAACATCCCGCCGGCCTGGTTCAAAGGGTAATGGAAACCGGGGCGGATATTGGTCTGGCGCTGGATGGAGATGGAGATCGGTTGATTGCCGTGGATGAAAAAGGCCAAATTTTATCCGGCGATCATATCCTGTTGATTTGCGCCAATCTAATGAAGCAACAGGGGCGTTTAAAAAACCAGTGCGTCGTCAGCACGGTGATGAGCAATATGGGGCTGGGGGTTGCACTCAAAAAAATGGGAATCCGCCATGAAAAATCAAAAGTTGGCGACCGTTACGTAATGGAAAGGATGAATGCCTGCGGGGCAGTGGTCGGGGGCGAGAATTCGGGTCACATGATATTTGCCGATCACCACACCACCGGAGACGGCAGCTTAACGGCCCTGAAGCTGATTGAAGCCATACAGGCGGAAAACAGGCCCCTTTCGGAGTTAAGCAGGGTGATGTCCCTCTATCCTCAGGTTCTGATCAATGTGGAAGTTCACAGCAAGCCGGATATTGAATCCGTTCCGGAGATTGTCGCTGCCGTCAAATCC
This sequence comes from Deltaproteobacteria bacterium, assembly GCA_024277475.1. Next base: position 4,879 of record JAJRVC010000022.1, on the reverse strand, counting down.
GTTGAATCCGACTTGGGAGACAAGGGCAGGGTGTTTGTGCGTTATTCCGGTACCCAGCCCATTTGCCGTGTTATGGTGGAAGGACCCAGTGAAAGTGAAACTCAAAGATATTGTAAGTATATATCTGATGTTATTAAAGATAATATTTAATAGCGATAGATATAAGGGGCACAAAACGAATAGCTGGAGAATCGGTGACTCAAGTCACCGATTCTCCGATTCGTTTTTACTCGCGACCGCCAAGAATTCTCAGCAGCATCAGAAAGAGATTAATAAAATCCAGATATAATTTCAACGCGCCTAGAATCGCGCCTTTTCTGATCACGGCAGCATCTAAACCATCCGGCTGTGTCATGGCCATGGTTTTAAGGTGCTGGGTATCATAGGCCGTCAGGCCGACAAAAACGATGACGCCGATGTAGCTGATAATCATACTCATTGCAGAACTGCGGAAAAACATGTTGACCACCGAGGCAATGATAATACCGATCAATCCCATGGTCATAAAGCCGCCCATGGAGGTCAAATCCCGCTTGGTGGTCCAACCGTAAATACTGATGGTCACAAATGTGGCCGCGCAGATAAAAAATGTTGAAGTAATGGATGAAGCGGTATACACCAGGAAAATAAAGGATAAGGTGGCACCGTTGAGCGCGGAGTAAAGGACGAAAAGTGCTGTAGCCGTGGAAGCCTGCATTTTTTGAACCCTTGCACTGAGCGTAAAGACCAGAGCAAGTTCCGCAATAATCAGGCCGAAAAACAAAATTTTATTGCCGAAAATAAGCTGAACTAACCCGGGGCTGTTGGCGACATAAAAAGCAACCAGCCCGGTGAGTCCCAAACCGATGGCCATCCAGTTATAGACGCTGCGAATAAATTCATTGACCCGGGTCTGGACTTGAGTCTGCTTAAGCGGTACGGATTCCATTATTTCCTCCTGTATAATTTAAATGATTAACTGTCGTTAGTTCTGTCGATAATATAACACAATCGTCGCTTTTTTCAAGATCAAGTCGCAATCAAACCGATATGAAACCGGAACAAATTTATCAGGAGCTTAAAGACCTGGCAGAAAAGCTTGAGATCACTGTTTCCGAACAAAATCTTCGAATTGCGGGCCTAAAGGTGAAAAGCGGTTTGTGCAAGGTCAAAGGCAAGAATCTGTTTGTCATGGATAAACATAAATCAATCCACAAAAAAATTGACATCCTGGCATCTCAACTGGCAAAATTTCCTCATGAAGACCTTTATATAAAGCCGGCAATCCGTGAAATATTAGAAAAGAAGGGCATTCAAGGCATAAAGACGTAGCGATTTTACCAGCTGAACTAAAAGTTTACATAATATATCTTATCAGACGTTGATAAAATTATAGGTACGTGCAGAGAAAAGCAACCCATGCAATACAATGACACTGGCAGCCGGAAAAATGTTTATACGGTTTCCGAACTCAATGCAAATATTAAAAGTCTAATTGAAGAAAACTTCCCTTTTGTCTGGATTTTTGGAGAAATTTCAAATTTTCGCATCCCGGCTTCAGGCCATTTTTATTTTACGTTAAAAGATGACGCATCCCAAATTAGCAGCGTGATGTTTCGTGGACAGCAAAGAAATCTGAAATTTGAACCTGAAGACGGGATGAATATTACCGGTATGGGCCGAATCGGTGTCTATGAACCCCGAGGTACCTATCAAATTATCCTGGAATATCTGGAACCTTCAGGTGCCGGAGCTTTGCAGATCGCTTTTGAAAAGCTTAAAAAACGCCTTGCCGCCGAAGGACGCTTTGATCAAACTCACAAAAAACCATTGCCATTTTTACCTAATAAAATCAGTATTATAACATCTCCGTCAGGTGCGGTTGTCCACGACATTCTGCAAATAATCAACCGCCGCTTTCCTAATGTATCCATCAGGATCATTCCGGTTAAGGTTCAGGGTAAAGGTGCGATCGAGCAAATTGTTGACGCTGTTGAGTGGCTGAATGTTGCTAAAGACGCTGATGTGGCTATTTTGGCTCGTGGCGGCGGATCTCTGGAAGATTTACAGGCTTTTAATTCGGAGCCTGTAGCCAGGGCAATTTTTGCATCCGGGATTCCGATCATTTCAGCGGTAGGCCATGAAACCGATTACACCATTTCTGACTTTGTGGCCGACCTGCGCGCGCCTACACCTTCTGCAGCCGCCGAACTGGTTGTTCCGAATAAATCCGAACTCGAACAGTGGTGTAAAGACATCCTTAAGCTTTTACAGATCAGAATAAATCATTATTTCAGATATTTAAACCAAAAACTGACAGAACAAATAAACCGGCTGGCAGATCCCAGACGAAAACTTGAAGATTCATGCCTGAAGGTGGACGATCTTACAGAGCGTTTAAAACGGATTCTGCTCCATCGAATCCGGCGTGAACGTAAACACCACGAAATTTGGGATGACCGGCTTTATGCCAACAACCCGATCCATTCATTTAAAAATATTCAAATACAACTTGAACAAAAATATAATAATTTACTTAAAACATTATATATATACAACAAACAAAAACAAATCAAAATTCGAGAACTGGCGGCAAAGCTGCAGGCCCTGAGCCCCGTGGCCATCCTTACACGGGGATACAGTATTACCCGCACTATCCCCGGAAAAACCGTGGTTAAAAACCCTGAGACCGTATCGTTAAATCAGGATCTGGAAGTCATGGTTGCTCTGGGCCGGATCTATTGTCGCGTAAAAGGAAAATCAACCGATGGCGAAAAAGACCTTTGAGACGGCAATGAAACAACTTGAGCAAATTGTTCAAGACCTGGAAACCGGTGATATGCCACTGGAAAAGGCAATCAAAAAATTCGAAGAAGGAATCCGGATTTCAAAATACTGTTCTGAAAAGTTGGACGAATCCGAAAAGAGAATTACACTTTTAATGCGGGATTCCGAGGGAAAAAAGGTAGCCGAGATACCTTTTGAAACTGAAAATGAGGTCTCCGTGGAAAACGATGACAACTGATAAAACCGTTGCCGGGCGAAAGAACGAATTGAGGATATCGAGTTAATCTGAAAATCCTCAAGAGCAGGCATAGGCTGATGGTTGGCGGATGGGCGGTTTATGTTCGATCTAAGTACTTATGTAAAAAATAAAAATCAGCAGATTAATATTGCACTTGAGAAAATATTGCACAATTCGCATCTTTCCGAACCGATTGGCAAAGCCATGAAATATTCGCTGATGGCCGGCGGCAAACGGATTCGGCCGGTTTTGTGCCTTGCCGCCGCCGAAGCCGTTGGCGGAAAACCACAGGCTGCATTGCCGGCGGCCTGTGCCCTGGAGATTATCCATACCTACTCACTCATTCACGACGATTTGCCCGCCATGGACAATGACGACCTGCGCCGGGGAAAACCCACCTGTCACGTTGCTTTTGGCGAGGCTACCGCCATTCTGACGGGGGATGCATTGCTGACCCTTGCCTTTCAAGTACTGTCGTCGGTCCAATTTACCGATAAAAATCAAGCTTCCGGTTGGCTGAAGGTAATCCATATCATTTCCACCGCGGCCGGTTATCAGGGGATGATCCAGGGACAAATGCTGGACATGGCTTCCGAAGGGCGGCATCTTACGGTTGATGAGCTTAAGTCCATGCATGTCTTAAAAACAGGGGCACTTATCGAGGCCTCTTTACTGTGCGGTGCATTGCTGGCAGATGCCCGAAAACGCCAAATGGAAATCCTGAAAGCCTACGCACACAACATCGGCCTTGCCTTTCAGGTTGCAGACGACATCTTGAATGTCGAAGGCAATCCGGAAATAATGGGCAAGGCCGTGGGTACCGACGAATTTCGCCGGAAAAGCACCTACCCTGCCATCTTGGGCATTGAAACATCAAGACAATTTGCTGAAAATCTTGTGGCCGAGGCATTGCACGCGCTCGAAGTTTTTGATAAGAAAGCAGATCCATTGCGTGCCCTGGCAAGATACATTATAGACAGAAAACGATAAAGGCTAAAGGTAGGCTGTTAATTGTTTTAGTGAATAGTGCTTGGGGCAGCACAGACGACTGCGTCGCGTGTCGCTCTGTTAATTTATGATCTTTTTTTTATAATTGATCCACCGGATGCCAGCTATGAGAGAGGCGGACCTTAAATAGTCAATATTCAATCAATTATGGAGTTCAGTTGCGTTGAGCCTTTTAGAAAAAATAAATTCCCCTGCGGACTTAAAAAAACTTTCAAGAAAAGAACTTCCAATTCTGGCTGAAGAAATTCGTAAAGTCATTGTTGAGGTTGTTTCTAAAACCGGCGGACATCTGGCTTCAAGTCTCGGTTCGGTTGAACTGGCCATCGCCATCCATTTTGTCTTTGACACTCCGGATGATAAACTTATCTGGGATGTCGGACACCAGTCCTATGCCCATAAATTATTGACGGGCCGTCGCGATCAATTCCACTCCCTCCGCCAGTATAAAGGCATATCCGGTTTCACGCGTATAAAAGAAAGTCCCTATGACACTTTTTCCACCGGCCACAGTTCCACCTCCATATCGGCGGGTCTGGGAGTGGCTCATGCCAAGCAGTTAAAGAAGGAGCAATCAAAAGTGATTGCCGTCATCGGTGATGGGTCCATGACGGCCGGTATTGCCTTTGAAGGGCTCAATCAGGCCGGTGATAAATTTAAAAATACCCAGCTTATCGTGATTCTAAATGACAACGACATGTCCATAACCCGCAATGTCGGCGCCCTCTCCTCCTTCCTGAGCCGAAAGTTTTCCTCCAAGAGACTCCAGGAAGTCAGAAAAGATTTTGGGGACTTTCTGAAATCTTTGCCTAAAATAGGAGACGATATATACCAGATCGCTAAGCGAACCGAGGAATCCTTTAAAACATT
>JAJRVC010000448.1 GCA_024277475.1 Deltaproteobacteria bacterium | reverse complement strand
AAGGGAGCTCTATGGGGATGATCGTCAGTCGCGTAGACCAGGTTGTTTCAGTAGAGGCGGACAGGATCAAACCGCTTTCTACCATATTTAAAGGCGCTTCGCCGTTATGCTTTCCCCAGGTACTGAAACATGAAGACGCGCTAATTTTGATTTTGGCACCGGAAGGAATAGAAAAAGTCGTCCAGGAAACAGGTAACCCACAAAATGTCACAGGCATGCCGGATTGTGGAGATGCTTTCCCTGAAGCGGAAGAAACTATTACACTTATAAACGAGGTTGCTGCCGTTTCCGATCGCGACTCCATCCCGCTTGCCGGCCGCTGGGCGCAAGACGAATCGCTGCAAGCTGAAATCGATATAGAATCCGGATCGCCGGCCGGAAAAGGAGCGATAGCGGGCATGATCCCTGAAATTATTGATGCAGTCGATATTGATGATGAGTCTCAATGTGAATCAACCTCATTTTTGGCGAATCTTCTACAAACCGACGGGGGTGCTTCATCTCAAGCGGAATCGGCAGATTCTGAGTAGCGTGTTAAAATAAAAGGCTTAACCCGGATAAACCGGAACCAGACAGGAAAAATTAATCGCGAAAACACAAAAAAAGATGACCTTAATTACGTGCTTTTCAGCTTTCGTGTTTTCGTGATGAAAAAAGGTTTTGCTATAAAATGCAAAGAAATCACTAATAAGAAACTAAGGTATTAAGTGATGCGGAACACGATTCAAATTGCAACCTCGGAGCAAAGGGTGCTTGTTCTCTCTGCACAGACGCCACGGGTATCGAACAGGCAGATTTATTTTTTATTCAGCCAGCACCAAATGGAAGACATTCTAATGGATACATCGGTGCGATCCGTTCCCCTTTCCCCATCCTATATAGAGGGGGTCGCGGAGTGGCGCAATCAGGTTTTACCGGTTATCTCGTTAGAGGCCTGTTTAGGTATGAAATCTTTAAACTCCCCTAAAATTCAGCGACTGATGGTGGTGCGAGCCTTGAAAAATGAAGCGGCTCCACTGGGCATTTATCGGATCATGCTTCGAATCGTCCCTCCTATTCGAATGCTGACGCTTCCGATTGAATGCTCTCCGGTTTCCGCTGGATGGATTTCGGAAGAATTTTTTACAAAGGGGGTTTATGAATGGCAAGATGGATTGTTAGTGGTGGCTGATATGAAAAACATCATAAATGGAAAAAATTAAAATATCCATGATTCTACTATTTTCAGATATTGGATACAATGTTTTGTGTAAAAATATTTACGCCACAAAGACACTAAAACACAAAGATTAATTTTTCCAAACAGTTTTTCTTTGTGTCTTGGTGGCCATTTAACCGGTTTATCCGGCTTAGGATTAGGAGCAGGAATGGGTGTGTATCGAAAGTCGACCTTGGAAAACGGCCTAAGAGTTGTGACGGGAACCATGTCCGGACATCGCTCTATCTCCATGGGTATTCTGATAGATGCCGGCCCTTCCAACGAAGCCGCGGAACAAAGTGGGCTGGCGCATCTTGTGGAACATGCCGTGTTCTGCGGCACCAGCAGTCGCAATGCGACTCAAATTGCCTGCTTGATGGATGAAGCCGGTGGACACCTGGGAGCTTTCACCGCCCGTGATTTCACCTGTTACTCAGCCACGGTGCTGGATGATTATTTTACATACGCTCTGGATCTATTAGGCGATATTCTGCTTAATTCGATCTTTCCTCCAGCAAGCCTCGAGAGGGAAAAAACAGCAATATTGCGTGAAATAGAATTCGCCGGTGATATGCCCTCCGAGCGAGTCCACGAGCTGTTAAAAGGCTTCGCCTGGTCTGATCATCCCCTGGGGCGTTCCATTGCCGGCCGGCGCGACACTATCAAATTATTGACCCGCGAGGACGTGATCTATTATGTGCATGAGCATTATTCACCGGGTCGTATTATCGTTACGGCAGCAGGCAACGTTGATCATGAGGATTTTGTCGCCCAGGTGCGCGATGCCTTTTGGCGGATGATGGGAAAAAGCCTGCCGGTAGTAAAAGCGTCACCCGTATTTCACCCGGGTGTGATCTTGGAAAACATGCCGGTCTCCCAAGTCTATTTTTGCCTGGGAATTCAGGCGTGTTCCTATGCCGACCCAAGACGCTATGGAATGCATATTCTCAATAATATCCTGGGAGGAGGCATCAGTTCGCGACTCTTTCGCCGGATACGGGAAAGCCGGGGGTTGGTCTATAATATCAGCTCAGAATATCATGCTTACCGTGATGATGGGATGCTGGTTGTGGAAGGCTGTGCGGCTCCGGATAATATCCTGCAGGTATTGGAATTGGTTTTTGATGAAGTGTGGAACTTGATATCCGCCAAAGACCCGGTAGACGAAGAAGAACTCTGGAAAGCAAAAATGCAGCTCCGGGGGCAGCATCTTATCTCAGGAGAAAATACGAATACCCGCATGAACCGTTTGGCATCACAGGAACTCTACTTCGGCAGATACATACCGGATGAGAATATCCTGGCCCAAATTGACGAAATCAACATTCAGAAATTGCATTTCCTGGCCGACGATGTTTTGCAAGATGCGGCCGACCGGACAGCGGTCGCAGTAGTAGGACCCGAAGCCCCCGATCACTATCAACTTTCATCCATTCAAAGACTGTTTGACGATCATCAATTCACCCGCAAAGAAGGGAGGTGATTCAATGGGCCTTGACAATGCCATCAAAAAGAACTGGATCGAGATTCAGAAACAACACGATGTCCCGATCAATGCCATTGGAGTCAAAATTAATGCCAAGGACAAAAAAACACTGAAAGTATGGCAAGATGAAGGGATAGATCAATTTATGAAACGGTAACCATTTCAGCCAGGGAGGAAGGGCCGGAGTTAAAGTACTCTCAATCCGGCCCTTCGGCTCCCCAAGCCGGGAAAACGGTCACAGCCGGATAAACCTTTACCCTTTTGCCTTGTTGGTTAAGCAACATTGGATTTAGCTATTTTCTGACCGGAAGCATCTTCTCTCTTTGGTGGAGAAGAATTTTCCGAATGGGAAATAGCAATTCAAGAAGGAGAATTAAAATGGCCAATTCGAAAATATTGGTAGTAGAAGACAGCCCAACATATTTGCGTAAAATCACTGATTTTCTTCAGGGCCTTGGATATAAAGTCATCACCGCCATTGATGGTGAGGAGGCTCTTGAAAAGGCCGTACGGGAAAATCCGATCTTAATCGTCCTGGATGTTATCTTGCCTAAGAAAAACGGCTTTCAGGTGTGTCGTCAGCTAAAAACGGCACCCGCCACCCAAGACATCAAAATTATCATGATGACCAGTAAATCGCTAGACAGTGATCGCTTCTGGGGCCTGAAACAGGGCGCTGATGATTACATGACAAAACCATATAACGATGAGGAATTACAAAACAATATTGAGCGTCTTCTGCAAAGGGCAGCATGAAGTATTCAGTAGTGATGAATTATCCTGAGTCAATTTGCCATGTAGCCCCCGGCAGGAGATATCGCGTATAAATTTCAACCTGATACAGGTTTAGGGAGGACAAAATGTTTAAACTGCGAAAGCATAAAAAAAAACCGGAAAAAGCTAAAAATGCAAAAGAAATCTCGTTTCTAAAGACTTTGCTGAAACCCCTCAGGTTGAATATGAAGGTAGGCGCAAAGCTCCAGGGAACCATTATCCTGACAGTGGCATTGGTCCTGGGGGTCATCACCGTAGTCGTCACAACATCCTACAAAACTTCGATCATCGGTGATAGAAAAAGTATTATGCAATCCAGGCTCGATACGATTGCCAAAGAAATTGAGATGGAAAACGAGCAGGTAGGATCAATCGTAATGACTCTGGCTCTATCAGTATCTCAAACAGGTGTTGGCGAGAGAATCAAGGCTCTGGAATATTCAAAAGCATTACTACAAAAATTTCCAAACCTAATGGGAACATACATCAACTATGAATCAAATGCCGATGGTCAGGATGCACGGTATGCTGATCGCGTTTTGTACACCGACAACGGACGGTTCATACCTTACTGGTACTGGCAGGATCCGTTGGCCAAAGATGTACTCCTACTCATGCCTACGGAGGAATTGGAAACCAGTGAAAAATATGCAGGCGCCAGAGAAAAATGGCAACGGCTTGGCAATACCAACGCCGGTGAAAAAGAGTTTCTGTATTTCACCGAGCCATTTGTAAATCAAGATATCCCCATGATTTCAGTTTCTTATCCAATTATTAAGGATGGAGAATTTTTGGGTATTGTCGGCGCCGACCGTTCCTTGGCCATGCTGACCGAATCCTTGAACGAATTCAAGCCATTCGTAAGTTCTGAGGTTTTCCTCATGAGCCGCAGGGGTGATTTTGTGGCTGCGACCGGTGAATACGTCAAAAAAGGATTGGTTGGAAAAAATCTAAAAGATATTCCCGAATTAAAGAGAATTTTTAAAAAACACTTTACTTCAAGGAAAAGGGGCGTTGTAGAAGTCGCAGCATCCGGCGGAAATGAATCCCGCTACTTTGTTTTTGCCCCAATCTCTGTTGGGGGATGGATGCTTGCAATGGCAGTGGACAAGAAGGAAATCGTGGCTCCTGTAAATAAAGTCGTTTTCTTTATAGCGATTTTTGCGACCCTATCATTCGTAGTTCTTGCAGGTGTTATTTGGGGTATATCCAGGCTGATTATCGTAAAGCCAATCCGCAGCATCATGGATCTTTTTGGTGAAATCGGAATGGGAAATTTTGATGCCCGTGCTGAAGTCATCTACCAGGATGAGATCGGAGAGATGGCCAACAGCCTCAATGCCATGCTGGACAATACTCTGGTCCTCATTCAGAGCCGGGAAGAGCGCGATGCAATTCAGGCTTCAATTATGAGACTTTTGGATGAAATCAGCGGGTTGGCGGAAGGAGATCTGAGCAGACGGGCCGTAGTAACGGCAGAAATGACCGGTGCTATCGCTGACTCCTTTAATACCATGGCCGAACAGCTCAGCGGAGTCATCAAGAATGTTAAACAGGCCACCAGCCAGGTTACGACCACGACCCTTAAAGTTAACACTTCAAGCACACAGCTGGCCAAAGCAAGCGAACTCCAGGCTAGGCAGGTGTCCCAATCCAAAGAGGCGATTAATGAAATGACTGCCTCTATCAGACAGGTAGCCAAGAATGCCGGTCAGTCGGCAGCAGTATCTAAACAATCCACTGTAAATGCGAAAGAAGGTGCCGAGGCAGTCCAGAATACCAATAAGGCGATGGAGGAAATTCGCAAAAACGTGCAGGAAACCTCACGGTCCATCAAACGCCTAGGTGAGAGTTCCCAGGAGATCGGAAATATTGTTCAGCTTATCAATGACATTGCCGATCGAACGTCAATTCTGGCACTCAACGCATCTATCCAGGCCGCAATGGCCGGTGATGCCGGACGCGGATTTGCGGTGGTGGCCGAAGAAGTTCAGCGTTTGGCTGAGCGTTCAACCAACGCCACTAAGCAGATCGATACCCTGATTAAAAATATCCAGGGAGAAATTAATGAGGCCGGATCCAGTATGGAGCAAAGTATCCAGCGTGTTGTGGAAGGTTCTACTCTGGCTAGCAATGCGCATCAAAAGTTACAGGAAATTGAGGCCGTTTCGAACCAACTGGCAGAATTAATCCAGTCAATCTCCATAGCGGCAACCCAGCAGGCCAAGTCCTCAGATAACATCACAAAAACCATGGAAGAGATGGGGGTGGTCAGCTCGAAAAGCCTGGCCGCAAGTCGACAGACGACCCGGTCTATTAACCAGTTGGCTGCAACTTCCGATGAACTGGCCGCATCCGTTAAGGCCTTCAAGCTGGAAGAAGAAATTCAGGATTTGCCGCAATCTGAAACCCTGCGCCAGAAAAATAAAACCATTGCGCTGAAAAAAGTGGCTAAGGTCCAGCGGCACTCGGAAGCATCTTTACTGGATTTGGTCTAAATAAGGTAATCAGTGGTCGATAATCGTTTAGGCTTTCGTCCGATATATATAAACCGATGACAAGTCTATGCGGCTTCTCACAAAAACGATCCAAGTTGATGCATTGTAATTAAGGATGACTTCAACTCAGGCAACAATAAAAATCCAGCGGCAAATAAGGAGAAATTGATATGAAAAAAATTACGGCAATTCTGATGTTTTTTATACTGTGTTTGTTTTTTTCGGGTACTGCTTTATCTAAAAAATACGATGGGAAAAAGGTTCTCTATATTGACTCCTATCATCAAGGCTATGCCTGGAGCGATGGGATTACCAAAGGTGTCAGAATTAAAATGAAAGGCACGGGTGTGCAATTGAAAATTATCCGGATGGACACCAAAAGAAACAGCGGCGATACGTTTAAAAAAGACGCGGCCAAAAAGGCGCAGTCGGTAATCAATGAATTCAGGCCGGATGTTGTCATCGCTTCGGATGACAACGCCTCGAAATTTCTGATCAAACCGTATTATAAAGACGCCGACTTGCCGTTTGTTTTCTGCGGAATCAACTGGGATGCTAAAGTCTATGGTTATCCATATAAGAATGTGACCGGGATGGTTGAAGTCGCACCGATTCCAATCCTGATTGAGCAAATGGAACTTTATGCCAAAGGAAAGCGGATCGGATTTATCGCTCCTGACATCATAACCGCCAAAAAGGAAGCCGTCAATTATCGTAAGGTGTTCGGATTGAAAATCATCGAATATTATGCGAAAGATTTCCAGGACTGGAAAAAAGGCTTTAAGAAACTTCAAAACGAAGTTGACATGTTGATTATCGCCAGTGATGGGGGCCTTTATAAGGATTACACCAAAGAATATGAAGATTTCGTGATCCGAAATTCCAGGATACCTTCGGGTACATGTTACGATTTCATGTCCCACGTTGCACTTATCGGTGTCGTAAAAATTGCTGAGGAACAGGGGCTGTGGGCGGCGAACACTGCCCTGAAAATTCTGGACGGCACTCCCCCCTCTAAGATTGCGATTGTCGAGAATAAAAGGGCAAAGCTATTTATTAACAAAAAGATTGGAGACGCTATGGGAGTCGATTTTTCCATATTCCCGAGGCTCCGCTAAACATCAGGATGACCCGCAGCGATCAGAGGTTGTATGAAGATCTACCTATTCATTAAAAAAGGGTCTCCCAATTGGGCAGGCCCTTTTATACATCAAAATTTCAACAATTATTCCAATCGTGAGCGAAGCGAACTAACTCAATTCATAAACCACCCCGACCTGTCGGGATGAGAATTTAGAGGTGGCCCGGCCCCTTCCAGGGGCCATCCTCATACCCCCAGATCTGCGGGGGTCGCTGATTTGTATCAGCTGTCAGTTACCGACTTCCTCCTTAACACCTACGGCAATTTTGAACAGCATTGTCAGGATTAAAAATCCCGTCGCCCACACCCCCAGGGCGATGATGATCTCCGGCAGAGTGGGGATATACTCGGTGACGTGTTCCAGTGGGGAGGGCGTAAATCCGCCGGTGATCATGCCAAAGCCCTTGTCGATCCAGGTCCCCACAAAGATGGCCACACAGGCCACGGCCAGCACTCCTTCGTTTTTACGGGTGGCAGGAACCACTGTCAGGATGATGCCGACGGCCATCAGGGAAAAAGCAGCCCACATCCAGGGAACATAGGCCGCTTTGCCTTGCAGCCCGACAAAAAGATATTTGAGGTGTGCCATGTGCTCGGGGATGTTGCTGTAAAAGGCAACAAACACCTCACACAGGAAGAAAAACACGTTGATGCAAATGGCATAGGCCACAATTTTAGCCAAGGACTGGATTTGCTGCCGACCGGGGTCAAAATTCGTTATCCGGCGGATAATCAGGCACAGCAAAATCAGCAAAGACGGTCCGGCTGCAAAAGCCGATGCCAGAAAGCGCGGTGCCAGAATGGCGGTCAGCCAGAACCCCCTTCCCGGCAGACCACAGAACAGGTAGGCGGTGACCGTGTGAATGCTGACGGCCCAAGGAATCGATAAATAAATCAGCGGTTTTAACCATGCCTGATAATGGACATTGTTGCGCTCGGCCTCCAGTACGTTCCAGCCGATAATCAGATTTAAAAACAAATAGCCGTTTAACACGATGGTGTCCCAGAAAAGCACCGAGTGCAGGGTGGGATAAATCCAGACGTTAAATATCCGCATGGGCTGGCCCAAATCGACGATGATAAACAGCAGGCACATGATCACCGAGGCAATGGCCAGAAATTCACCCAGAATCGTTACCCGTCCAAAGGCCTTGTAATCGTGCAGATAGTAAGGCAACACCACCATCACCCCCCCGGCGGCTACCCCGACGAGAAAGGTGAAATTGGCAATGTAAAATCCCCAGGAGACATCCCGGCTCATGCCGGTGATTCCCAGGCCGAAACCAAGCTGTTTTAAATAAACAAGGAAACCGATTCCGATGATGATCAGCAAAAACGTCATCCATCCATAGTATTTTTTGCTTCCCTTAATCGCTAATTCAAGCATAATAACCTCACACGATATAGTAAACGGACGGTTCGGTGCCCAATGTCTGTTTACGCCGAATGGTGTAATGGGTCCTGATGAGTTCCCGAACCTCCGATTCCGGATCATACAGATCCCCGAACGTCAGCCTACCTTCCGAGACCTCGACACAGGCCGGCAGTTGTCCCAAGGCCAATCGCTCAGCGCAGAAATTGCATTTTTCAACCACGCCCTTGGTCCGGGTGGGAAAGTTCGCATCGATTTTCTTGATAAAGGGGCGCGGATCCCGCCAGTTGAAGCTTCGGGCACCAAAAGGACAGGCGGCCATGCAGAACCGGCATCCGATACAGCGGTGAAAATCCATCATCACGATGCCGTCGGATTGGCGTTTAAAAGTCGCCTGGGTAGGACAAGCCCGCACGCAAGGGGGGTTTTCGCAGTGGTTGCACAACACCAGAAAAGGCTTGTGCTCAACTTCCTCGCTTAAAAACCTGGCGGCCTTACCGGGAAAGGCATTATGATAGGGTTCCCCCCAGATCCATTTAATTTCATGGCGTTTATCCGACAAATGGGGAACATTGTGAGCTGTGTTGCAGACTTCCACCAGGGGTTCCAGGTCTTCTTCGGATTCGAATTGTCGGGTGTCTATGACCAAAGCCCATTGTTTTGCTTTTAAAGCGTTTTCATTATCTTTGAGGATTGCCTTGGGTTTTGCAGCATGCTCCTCTTTGGCAAACGCATTGAAAACGGGCCTGGCCGTCAGAGCCAGAGACGAAAGTCCAAGTAATTGCAAAACGCGTCGTCTGCTGCTGTCCATCACGTTTTCTCCTTCGGGTTATCGGTATGACAGGCCCAGCAATAAGGTCTGACCGAGGCGTAATCGTGACATCGGTCACAAAATTGTGCCCTGTTAGAGTGGCAGTCCAGGCAGGTGTTGGTCAAACTCATGGCATATTCCCTGCCTTCGGGGCTCACATAAATCCTATCGCCTTCCCGCACCACCGACTCGCGCCATTTGTCCAGCAGCTGCATGTGGTCGGCTCTCATGTACTCCGTGGAACGTACACATACCTTGGCCGCCTTGGCCTTGGCTGTCAGTTCGAGTTCAGGCATGGGGGCGGCTTTTCCCCGGTTGTACCAGAAAGGAAAAGTTGCGACTATAAGAAAAATGATTACCCCGGTAACGATAATTTTTTTATCCTTCATCAGCTTCTTCCTCCGAATCACCCGCTAACCCCGGAATCTCCTCACCGCGCAAGTCGGTGGTCCTGTCATTTTGCCCTTCCAGATTCAAGGCATTGGCCACCAGTTCATGCACGCCGCAGACATCCACCTCGGGAACCCAGTATTCCATCAAGCTCGGCAATGCAGCCCTGTCTATGGCACAAACACAGGACAGCATATTAACCCCGTACTTTTTATGAACGTAGTCTACGGCATTGGCCCTGGGCAAACCGCCGGTCAATCGAAGCTCCATGTCTTCCCCGGCGTTTAACCCCGCACCGCTGCCGCAGCAAAAGGTCTGCTCCCGAATGGTATTGGCCGGCATCTCGTAAAAATTGTTGCACACGTTTCTGATCACATACCGCGGCTCATCCAATAATCCCATTCCCCGGGCAGGATTGCAGGAGTCATGAAAGGTTACTTTGAGATGATCATTACGGGCCGGTTCCAGATCGAGTTTGCCGTGTTTGATCAAATCGGCTGTAAACTCGGTAATGTGCACCATTTTTGTGGATTTGGCATTTTCAAATTTGGTCCCGGTAATTGGACTCACCGGCTCTTCCATAAAATCAGCCGGACCGTTCATGGTATCCATGTACTGGTTGATGACCCGCCACATGTGGCCGCACTCGCCGCCCAGAATCCATTTGACACCCAATCGTTTGGCTTCAGCATACATTTTGGAATTGAGCCGCTTCATGGTCTCGTGGGAGGTAAAAAAACCGAAGTTTCCGCCCTCGGAGGCATAGGTGCTCCAGGTGATGTCAAAGCCGTATTTTTCCTTTAAGTAGTGGAACAGTATCATATAGCCTGCACAGGTATATGTACCGGGATCGGCAAATACGTCGCCGGAAGGGGTAATGAACAGAATGTCGGCTCCCTTTTTATTATATTGCGGCTCCACATGCACACCGGTGATATCCTCGATGTCATCGACAAAAAAGTCGAGCATGTCTTTGAATGCATGGGGCTGGATACCCAGGTGGTTGCCGGTACGGTAGCAATTGGCTACCGGGGTGGCAATCCAGTCAATGTTCAGACCGATCAGATTCAACAGTTCACGGCCCATGATGGTAATCTCAGCCGTATCGATCCCGTATGGACAGAAAACCGAACAACGCCGGCATTCCGAACATTGAAACATGTAATACCACCACTCCTTTAACACATCGATGCCCATCGGACGCGCACCGTTTATTTTTCCCAGAATTTTACCGGCCCGGGTAAAATCATTGCGATACACGGAGCGCAATAGCTCGGCTCTCACCACCGGCATGTTTTTAGGATCGCCGGTTCCGATAAAATAGTGGCATTTGTCGGCACAGGCTCCGCAGCGTACACAAATATCCATAAAAACCTTAAACGATCTGAAACGTTCGAGGCGCTCTTTAAAGCCTTGATGGATAATTTCCTGCCAGTTTTCCGGCAGTTTCCAATCATCTTCAACCGGGTTCCATGCGCGGGCATTGGGAAGTCCCAAGTATTCCACGCTTTTCGGGTTGGATGCGTAACAGTACATTCCTTTGCGGATATTGACCGGTGTTCCCATCCAGTCCGTATTGGGCGGACGATGATCGATCTGGATGAGTTGCTCGGGTTTGGGTAACTCTTCTGCCATAATCTACTCCTTATCCTTACCTCGGCTTTTTTCTTCCGTTGGCTCTTCGGCAGGTGTTTCCACGGGCATTTTATCAACAGGTATCCCAACTTCTATCATTTTCTCTCTAAATTCATCTTCGTATTCTTCGTAAGTATGAATGGGAACCGGATAATTCCAGGGATTGATATGTCTCCTGGCACGCGTGTCAGTGGTGAGGTTTCGGGTCGGGCTCAGAAAGATACCTGCCAGGTGCATCAATTTACTGAATGGAAAATAGGCCAGCAAGACACTGACGAAAAAAAGGTGGATATAAAAAACGGATCCAACACCTTCGGGAATGGTGGGGCGAAATGTTGCCAGCCCCATGGTTAGCTCTTTGGCAGCTGTAACATCGATCTTAATGAAATAGCGCATGAGGATGCCGGTCAACGCAATTCCGAAAATTAAAAACAACGGAAAATAGTCACTCGCCAGCGAGATATATCTGACCTGGCGGATAAAAAGCCGTCTTGCAAACAGATAAGTTACGGCAGCTATCAGGACGGGGCCGGATAGAAACACTCCCGGTAAACCAAATTGAAAGTTCGGATATAAAAATTCCAGGCGAAAGAAACTGTCCACGTTTTCTACCAGTGTGACAAAAAACGGCACCGGTTCCGTAAAAAATCGCAGGTGTCGGACAAGAACTGCCAGAAAAGCGTAATGAAAAGCCAGCGCTCCGACCCACAAAAAAATCTCCAGCTGATAGGAAAGCTTGGAGCCTTCTTTTAGTCTCATGCGCGTATTGCGGAACAGGGACCGGAAGGTCAAAATCTCCAGCGCCATGCGCGCAACAACCTGCCATTTGGTAGCGGGACAGTCCAGCTGTGAGTGTTTAATCCAGGGAAGCGATTTTTGCTGACCGCCGGTGGTGGGTATGCGAAAGGGTACCGCCGAACGCGACCATCCCACTACTTTGTAAGCAAAGCCTGCCAAAAAAGTTATCAATGCCAGGTAGGGAATGATAATGCCGAAAACCACTTGCAGCCCTACCGCCGTGCCTGCCCAGGCAACCAAAAACAGCACGATAACAGCGATGAGTGAAAACATGTACCTTGCATTCATTGACAAGTCCCTCACTTGAAGGCTCCTCACCATCTATTCATGGTCGGATTGAAGCCTACCTTTGTAATTTAGCATCTCCAGTTTGCCGCCGCGAAACCGGGATTTGTTGAGACGGCCTTCGATTTGTCGCGAAAAGATAAGGAAGATCTGTAAATTTTGAATATTCACTCTTCATCCCTTAAGGTCTTTCCGCCGCCTCCGATATCAGGCCGGCTCTTTCAAAGGCTCTAAATGTCCGGTTTCTCGTCTCATTTGCACTGATTTGATAGATTTTTTCCCTGCATTGCATATATAAATCAAACGCCATCAAACTAAGCTGGTCGATTTTAGACTCGAATACAAATAATTCTCCGGCGTTACGACTGTCGCGAAGCTCTTTCGTCAAATTTTCTCTAAGGACTTTTTTTAAAGACAGGATGAATGCGGTGGCTTGAGAGGGGCTGAAATTTTGGACTGCCCGAATCCGGATGATGGGATCCAGATAAGAGTTAATAATCTGCGGATCCATTTCATGAATCAGTTGGTCCAGCAAAGCGTTGAGGCCGCTGAGTATCGAACCGCCAACCGGATTGTCAAAGGGATCCGCCTTGGTTT
>JAJRVC010000447.1 GCA_024277475.1 Deltaproteobacteria bacterium | reverse complement strand
TTGGTACCGATTTTTGCCACAGAAGAGGTGCCTTTTACCTTCAGATCTTTGATCAGAGTAACCCTGTCTCCGTCTTGTAAGAGGGTTCCATAGGCATCCTTCACCACAAACAAATCCACCATTTCTGTAGTTGCTACATCGGGGTTCCATTCGTGCCCACACTCTGGGCAGACTACAAGGTAGCCATCTTCATAAGTGTATGCCGAATTGCACTGTAGGCATGGGGGAGGAGTGTCGCTCATGTATCATTCCCGGAGTTTGATGCTAATAAAGTGAGCCGCTTTGGGTCGAAAGCGAACGTTGTCTTTGCACATTATATTCTTTTCCCTGTCTCTCAACTATAAAGCTTTTGCCGGGGTCATGTAAATATCTTGTTCACATGCCAGAAAGTGTGCAACGAAAATGAGGCCCTGACCTATAGCCCCCGGGTGCTAACCCGGCGGAAGGGGATTTCTTTGGCCAGGGCTTCGGTGAGTTTGCGGGTGTCTTCCAGATAATCGGGGGAGATCATCAATTCGATGAGGCCGCGTGACGAGTCTATGGTTCGCACTACCGCCAGATGATCGTACCCTTCGAAGATGCTGACGATGTAGGCGATATCTTTTTTATCAACTTCTATTTGCCATTGAATGGAATCGTTATGCATGGAATCGGTTTCAGGAAGAGACACGGCTTTTCTCGAGCAACAGCATAATGAGGCTGATAGCGGAAGGGGTGATGCCGGAGATGCGCGAGGCCTGCCCGAGTGTGACGGGGCGAATGGCTTCCAGCTTTTGCGCTACTTCGTTTGAAAGACCGGGTACGCCTTCGTACTGAAAATTTTCCGGGATGCGGTAATGTTCTAACCTCTTTTGTTTTTCCACCAACTGATTTTGCCGCGCTATAAAGCCTTCATACTTGACGCGAATTTCCACCTGTTCGCCGACCAGTTGCGGGACTTCTTTGCCTTCGAATGCACGTAGCAGTCCATCATGTGTCACTTCGGGTCGCCGCAACAGCACGTTCAAAGTGGTCGCGTTTCGCAATTCATTGATACCCAGCTTCGCCAGCCGCGTCAGTGTTTCCGGGTTGGGCACCACCGTTGTCGCTTCCAGTCTTTGAATCTCACGTTCCACCGCATTGTATTTTTCCATGCAATGTTTATAGAGGTCTTCGTTTACCAGACCCAGTTCGTGGCCTTTCCCCATCAACCTTTGGTCGGCGTTGTCCTGTCTCAGGATCAATCGGTATTCGGCGCGGGAAGTGAACATGCGATAGGGTTCTTGTGTGCCTTTGGTGACGAGGTCGTCAATGAGCACGCCGATATAACTATCCATTCTTGTCAGCAGAAACGGTTTACGTTTTTGCGATTTGAGTGCCGCGTTGATGCCCGCCATCAAACCTTGACACGCCGCTTCTTCATAGCCGGAGGTTCCGTTGATTTGTCCAGCGTGGAATAGTCCGCTCACCTTTTTCGTTTCGAGGGATGGGGTGAGTTGTGTCGGCGGAACAAAATCGTATTCCACCGCATAACCGGGAAGAACGATCTCGGCGTTTTCCAGTCCGGGAATAGTTTGGACCAGTTGTCGCTGCACCTCTTCATCGAGACTGGTGGAAATGCCGTTCGGGTAAATCCAGTCTGTGTCCAGCCCTTCGGGTTCGAGGAAAATATTATGCGAATTTTTATCGGGAAATTTGACCACCTTATCTTCAATAGAAGGACAGTAGCGCGGCCCCACGCCTTCAATGATGCCACTGTATAACGGTGACAGGTGCATGTTGTTGCGAATCACTTCTGCCGTTTTTTCATTGGTTGCGGTGATATGACAAGGCACCTGTTTGCGATTGATGTGGGAAGTGGAAAAAGAAAAGGGACGCGGTATTGCATCTCCGTCTTGCACGATGCATTTGGAGAAATCGATGCTGTCTTTTTTTAGTCGCGGCGGGGTGCCTGTTTTCAAACGACCGAGTTCGAACCCTGCCGCGAGAAAAGATTGCGATAATTTTGTCGATGGTTTTTCACCCATGCGGCCGGCGGGACGACTGCTGAGCCCGATATGAATGCGTCCGTTTAAAAAAGTTCCTGTGGTGATGACCACAGTTGCGGATTGTAATTCCATTCCACTGCCCGTTCTTATTCCTTTTACTGCATTGTTTTCAAAAATCAGTTCATCGACTTCCTCATAGACAAGTTCCAGGTTGACTGTGTTTTCGAGAACCTGACGCATGGTGTTTTTGTATTGATGCTTGTCTGCCTGGGCGCGGTAGCCATGCACAGCGGGGCCTTTGGAAGAATTTAACAGGCGGAACTGGATGCCGGTTTCATCTATGACCTTGGCCATCTCGCCGCCGAGGGCATCGATCTCCCGCACAATATGCCCTTTGCCCACACCGCCGATGGCAGGGTTGCACGGCATGAGCGCGATCTTGTCTGCTTCAAGGGTGACCAGTGCGGTGGCGCAACCCATTCTTGCAGAGGCCAAAGCGGCTTCACAGCCTGCGTGACCGCCCCCTATTACTATGACATCGTATATTTTCATGCTATCTTGCACCCT
>JAJRVC010000446.1 GCA_024277475.1 Deltaproteobacteria bacterium | reverse complement strand
GAAAATGGCCGGTGAAATCCTTTGCGATTTTTTACAAAAGGCAAATTCCGCTCTTGTTATCCATAAACCACGTCTACCGCGAATTGCCACTGACCAAACCGTCAGTTTGTTGCCTGTGAGTAATCATGACCCTGTGTCCGTTCTTTTAGCCAATTTGCGGTATCTTAGGCAGATGTGAGATCAGGCCAAATATATTTGATATTTGCTTAAATTTGATGTGGCCGCAAAAAGGCACAAAAAGCACAAAAATAAAATTTTACACTTAATAATTTCAATAAGTTATAAGATCGAAATTCGATAATTTTGATTTTTTAGGAGATTGTCAAACTTTGAATCAACGTTGATCAATATTCGAAGTTCGACGTTGGGCGTTCGACCTGCCCGCAATGCCTTGAAACTGGTGTGAGGCAAAGTAAATAATTGTGATTTATAACTCAATGATTACGCGAACTCAACACACTTTGCATGGCAGGCGGGTGTTCGACGTTCAATCAATTCACTGTTCCGGCCAGGTGGTGTTTCTTGTGAACCCGGTTGCCGGCAGCCAAGCGGCTTAATGTAGTTTCACATAAGAGACCAGCAACCAGTGGCAAGAGACCTGTGACGAGTTGTATTTATCAACAGAATCAAGTCTTCAAATTTTTCGACTCCAGCTTGTAAAGGGCGGGCTATGACAGGGCAAACACCGGTACAGATTTTTCGAGAACAGGAGAAAAGAAGACAGTTTACCCGGGGTAGTTTTTTTCTCAAGTTAGGGGTTCTAATCCTTTTCATGCTGGTGCCCTTTTTATTTCCATCATTTAAAACCGTCGACTTGGCGATTAAAATTGTCATTTTTGCATCGCTGGTTGCCAGTTTTGACATCATGCTGGGATATACCGGCATACTGTCCTTCGGGCATGGCATGTTTTTCGGCATTGGCGCCTATTGCGTGGCGTTTTTGCTGGAAAAATACGGCAGCCCGACCTACCTCAATTTGATTTTCGGATTGCTATTGGCTGCGGTGGTTGCCGTCATCCTGGCGCTGATCATCAGTTTCATTTCTCTGCGGGTTAAGGCCATTTTTTTTGCGATGGTTACCCTGGCACTTGCGGAACTGGCCATTGTTCTGGCGAACAAGCTCAGTCATTTTACCGGCGGTGAAGACGGGATCAGCATCAGCATGCCCGGGATTTTTTCTGTGACTTTCAATATGGGAGAATTTCTGGGCATCGACATTACCGGCCGGGTGATTACCTATTATCTAATCCTGTTCACCTGCCTGGCCCTGTTTCTGATGATGCTCAGATTTACCCATTCTCCTTTGGGTCGGGTATTGCAGGCCATACGGGATAACGAACAGCGGGCCGTGGCATTGGGCTACAAGACTTTTATTTTTCAGACCCTGTCAATTACCTTTAGCTGTTTGCTGGCAACTCTGATCGGCGGGCTGTATGCCATGTGGGTGGGTTACGTTAACCCGGAGTCGAGCCTTGAAGTCATGGCAATTATGCTCAATGTTCTTCTGATGGTTATCATCGGGGGTATGGGGACACTTTACGGCGGGATTGTCGGTGCCGCCTTTTTATTGATCACCCAGACCTTTTTGCCGGACCTTCAACATTTAGCCCAAAACCTCCTGCCCGGGGCAACACTGTTGCACAACGTACTGGAACGATGGATGCTTCTCTTTGGCATACTCTTCATCCTGGTCGTCATATTTTTCCCCAAAGGGGTCATCGGATCCATCCAGGATATTATGTCCCGCAGGAAGAAAATTTTTCATGAAGAAATAATCCAGAATTAGTCCAGCTTTACGGATCCATGTACTTAGCATCAGCATGTGCATTGATGGCATCAAATCAGATGAGCAAAGGGGAGAATATTTATGTCTGAACCAATCATGAAGAGAGTCAAAGGCGATGGGATCGAGATCAACCTGGCTATGTGGGAAGGCTCTGGAAAGCCCACCCTGTGCATCCATGGAATTACCGCCAACTGTCGTTGCTGGGATGTCCTGGCAGATGCTCTGGCGCCCGAATACCGGATCCTTGCCATGGATTTGCGGGGCAGGGGAGGTTCGGACAAGCCGCCGCAGGGATACTCACTGGGCGATCATATGCGTGATATCAACTGCCTGCTGGATGATCTGGGCATTGATCGCATCGTGATCATGGGGCATTCTCTAGGAGCTTTTATCGGGCTGGTGTTCGCGGCTGAATATCCAGAGAGGGTTGATCGGCTTATCTTGGTAGATGGGGGCGGAGATCTCGCCCAGGAACAGATGAATAAAGTGTTTGCCGGTATCAAACCGGCCCTGGATCGGTTGGGGCAAATCTTTCCCTCGGCTGAAGACTATTTGAATAAAATGAAAGAAGCTCCTTATATTCACCCCTGGTCACCTGCGATTGAGACTTATTACCGTTATGAAATGGAAGAAACAGCGGGAGGGGTTCGTGCCAATATTAATCCGGCTCATATTGCAGAGGAGGCTGCCAACTTGAGAAAAGTGGATTGTGCCCCTTTTTACCCCCGGTTAAAATGTAAAGTCCTAATCCTGCGTGCGCCTGAGGGTCTTTTCAGTTCGGATGATCTCCTTCTGCCGGAAGAAGTTATTGAAAAAATGACCGGGGAAATCGGAGACGTCAGGCGTTTCGATGTGGAGGGCACCAATCACTACAGCATTGTTGTTCAGCCTCATGGGGCCAGGGATCAGGCGATTCGGGACTTTTTAAAGGAGTCATAAACTGAAGTAAGAAGTAAACTCTAAATACTGGCCTATTTTGGCAGCGGCATAATTGTTACCTGACGGTAAAGGAGGTGCAATGATAAATAATTATTGTTTCGGGAATGATCCGGCAAAGATCGAAAAATACAAAGCATTCTGGAACAGAGACGCGGTGGACAGGCCGTTGGCAGGTTTTACGCTTATCGGCTGGTTTCCTTTTCAGTATTTCACACCCTGTAAAGGCTGGAAGGTAAATGAGTATATTACATCTGAGATGATCGATCCGTCCGAATGGCTGGATGACCATGAAAAGCTTTTAGAGGAAGGTGAAAAGATCGATGATGATATTATCCGCGGGGTGTGTCCGTCCCAGGTGGCGTTCCCCTGTTTTTTGCCGGCCACTCTGGGAGCCAGGATACGGGTGCTGCCGGATACGGTTCTGGGAGAAGAGCGGAAGCTGTCCTGGGAAGATGCGCTGCAGGTTCGATTGGATCCGGAAAATCCGTGGTATCAAAAGTACCTGCAATTTGCCGATGCCCTGGTCCGGAAAGCAGATGGACGATATCCTGTCAGCCATGGTGCGGAACTCGGACCCAGCGACCTGCATGCGGTTCTTCGCGGACACAATGAAGGCCTCATCGATTTGATGGATGCACCGGATAAGACCGCTGAGCTGCTCTGGAAGCTCGGGGAGATGTTCGTTCAATTTACCAAGAAGGTCTGGGAACGGATACCCTTGTATCAAGGTGGATACTATGATGCGCAATACAATCTGTGGGCCCCTGGATCCATTGTTCGGATGCAGGAGGATGCAATCGCCAGTTTTTCTCCAAAGCTTTATCGTGAACTGGTCCAGCCGGTGGACCGGATGATTGCCGCAAGTTTTGAAAACAGCTTTATTCATCTGCACGCCACATCCATGATAATGCTGGACGCATTTTTAGAGATCGAGGATATCCGGTGCTTCGAGATCAACATTGAGCCTTTCAGTATTGCGGCCAAGGATATGATCCCGTATTTTAAAGCCGTCCAGGCTGCTGATCGACCTCTGATTGTCCGGGGAACGCCGACGCCGGAAGAACTGCGGCTGCTGGTGGATGTGTTGGATCCCGCGGGTCTTTACGTACAATTGATCGTTCAGGACATGGCTGAGATTGATGCCTACCGGCCGATTCTGGAGATGTGAGGGGAGTGTCGTACGGGCCAACAGATCTTAAAAGGCATATTCTTGCAACGGCAGCGTATTGATATTAAATTATTATGCCTTTATTCCCAGATAGTTCAAAGTGCACAAAGCGTAAATCCGGGCCGCCTGCAACGGGCTGTTTACGGAAATATGTTCATTGGGGCTATGGGCCAGGGGCAGCAGGCCTGGCCCGAAGGCCGGTATGGTGGGAATACCCAAACCGGATTGAAACTTTGGAGCGTCGGTAGTCCCGGGTATCGCTCCCAGAGGCGGGCGGTATCCCAATACCTGCTTGGCGGCCGCTTGCATGGCCGACACCAACGGGTGATCCGCCGCAATTTCGCTGGGTTCGATCCATCCCAGGGGCAATGGCTCGAACTCCAAATCCACTTTGAGTTCAGCGTCTTGTTGTCGCAATCGGTCAAGGAATTTTTCAATATTGCGACGAACCCCATCCTGGCTCATGCCCGGCAACGTGCGTAAATCGCAGGCAAACTCGGCATAGCCGGGATAAACGCCATAATATACACCTCCTGAAACCAAGACGCCGACATTTAGAGTGGGCCCCTGGGGGCATAAGGGATGAGAACTGTACTCCAGTTCAGGGGTGAGCTCATTTTGCATGCGGCATAAAACATGGGCCATCTTGGCACTGGCATTGACAGAGGGTAAAATATCGGAGATGCTGCTGTGCATCTGGGTACCCCGGACTTTTATACGGAAACAGCAATTGCCGCGTGAAATAAGACAGAGGTATTCCCATTCACGCTTGATTCCGGCCGGTTCACCGAGGACCGCCGCATCGGCATGCACAAGTTCCTCTTCGACCAGGTAATCAGCTCCATACGTGCTGCCGGCCTCTTCATCGGCTGAAAAAACAAGTAAAAGATTGCCTCCTAACGGTACATTCGTAAAACGCAGTGCGGCGGCGGCGTAAATCATCGCCGCTATGGCCGCCTTCAGATCACCGCTGCCCAGTCCATATAATTGATTATCGATTATCTCTCCGCCAAAGGGATCTGTGTGCCACTGCGCGTACTCACCGACTGGTTTGGTATCCAAATGACCGCTTAACATAAGTGTTGGTCCCCGGGGGTCACCGGTCAGCTGGAATATAACATTTGGACGTTCAGGAACTTTCGCTTTTATTTCAGCGCCATTCAGCCCCAAATCGTTAAGACGGCCCATGACGGCATCGGCCATGGCCCGTTCGTCCCCCGGCGGATTCATGCTGGGGGTGGCAATCAGATCACGAGTATACTCCAGTAACTCGTCACGATGGTCATCCAGATAACGCAAAACTTGAGTTTTAAATGCTTCCATGCACTTCTCTCCAAAGTATGCCCCCATGTTGCATAAATAACATGGCAAAGAATATCTAATGATCTGTAATTATACACGATATATTAGTGAAAGCACCATTTTGTGGATGTCTCCCCTGGTGAATTCAAAGGATGGGGTCGATTTTGCCATGTTGTTTACCCTTCGGGAAAGTCGGAGGACTCCAGATCCTGTGTTGTCAAGGATTCGAGGTAAACGGCTACAACTTCACCCTTGACGCCTTGGCTCTGAAGCCCTCCGGCTTTTGCAACCTTAGGGTATAGTTAATCTGTTGTCTTAAGCATCAAACTATGACAAGGCACAGGTCTGTAAACGAAATCGTCTGATTTTTGTTCAATGCCCTTTTGTTAGAAACGATTTATGCTGAGACGAGACCGCGGTAAAAAGTACAAAGACGGTCAACGCCTTCTTCCACCTCCTCGTCGGCAGCGCAAAAGGAGATGCGAATCAAATGGTTCGATCCCGGCCCGAAGGTTAAACCCGGCGCGACGGCAACGCCGCTAGATTTGAGCAGATTGGTGGCAAAAGTATAAGAATCCAGACCGCTCCGACCAATGTCCACCAAAATATAAAAAGCTCCCTGGGGTCTTGAGAATTCCAAGCCGGCGGACTTCAATGCTTTGACTACAATTTCTTTACGCCGGGCGTATACCCCCACCATTTGTTCGACACACTCCTGGGGGCCCAAAAGAGCTTCTTCGGCCGCTTTCTGAGAGATGGAACAAGCGCAGGAAACAAATGGTTCTAAAATTTTGTTCATCAGGGGAATAATCCGGCTGGGGGCGACAAAATACCCGATGCGCCAGCCGGTCATGGCGTAAGTTTTTGAAACGGCGTAAACAGCTATCACTCGACCGTCGGGATCTGAAGCCGCTGGGGAAATATGTTGGCCCTCATAAAGTATGCGCTCATATACCTCGTCGGAGATGAGGTATATATCATACCTCACGGCTATCTCCAGAAGTTTTTCAACAGTCTTTGGGCTGTAAACCGCACCTGTAGGATTTGCGGGTGTATTAACCACTATGGCCCGGGTTTTGGGGGAAATCAGCGGCTCTATCTTCCGGTGGTCAGGTTGATAGCCGTTTTCTGCTTCTAATGGATAGTAGACCGGTCGCAGG
>JAJRVC010000445.1 GCA_024277475.1 Deltaproteobacteria bacterium | reverse complement strand
GATTCACCCACCGCCTTTAGATTGTTGTCGGTGGTGCGAATTTTGTATTTTGATTTGATTTCATCAAGCTTACTT
Source organism: Deltaproteobacteria bacterium (assembly GCA_024277475.1). The sequence continues at coordinate 13,729 of JAJRVC010000445.1, read as the reverse complement.
TGTCTGACATCGGTGCAGATAATATTTTTTGGTACGGATGATCCGGAACCAACCAGCCCACTGACCAGCGCATCTCCCATATTCCCTGCCCCGAGAATGGCAATCTTTTTATCGTTTAACATAACAGCCGTACTCCTCATTCGGTAATAATTCAGCCACTAAAGGCCTAACTTGAGTTGCAATAAATAATAAATTTAAAATAACATCAATAAGTTACTTCCGGTTTATCCGGGCTTAGGGCCTAAAGTACCAATCACCGGAGTTGCCTTATCCGCTGGGCCCACTTCCGGTCCCCAAGTTTATCGACAAGGCTTTTGGCCAGTTCATACCCATAAGCGTGGATGTCCATCGCCTGTTCAGCCTTGCTATAGATCCGAGTTGCCCATCCCGTATCGGAAAAATAATTTAAAATACTTTCGGCTAAATAGACGAGGTCATGGGTCGTATTCAGTTTATCCTCCGCGCTACGGTGCATTTGCCTGAGCAGCTTTTTGTCCCGGGTCTGCTTCCAAACCGATGTAATGAGCTTATAGTAGTGATCGCGATCACTGCAGCCGGCATCGGCTTTGGTGTAAATGGATTTGGCCCATTCGCTGTCGGATAATAGGGTGAGCACCGAACCCGCCACGAAGATATACCCGGAAAGATCATGGGTCTTATCTTCAGCAGAAACAAGTAGTTGTTTCACCCACTCTCTGTCACCGAATTTCTCATTCACGATCGTGGCAAGTTTGCCGAAGTCGGTCTCTTTGACACACCTTTCTTGCAGTTCTGAATATATTTTCCGCGCCCAATCTTCATCTTTCAGGGTGGCTGATATGCCATCCACAAGATCGCTGTACTTGTGGTGATCATCGCACTTGTTCAGCATGTTTCCATAAATTGTACGAATCCAGTCGGTATCTTGAAGATCATCATGAATCCGGCGGCATAGGTCCATATATTCCGGGAAATAATGACATAACCTTTCCGCCTTTGTGTATAGTTTTCGGGTATACGGAATGTCGCCGGTCTGCTCCATCACATCGTGTGCCAGCTGACTCATGGTTGTGCTGGTGGTGCACTCCTGCTCCCGCTTGACAAATTCGGCATAAAGGTCTTTATGGGTCTCTCTTTTCTCAAGTTGAAGTTTGGTGTCGGACAGCCATTTTGCATCATCGGCATATTTGAGAATAACTTCAGCGGTCTTTTTAAAATCTGCAGGTGTTTTCACAGCGATTTCAGCCTGTTTCAACACATTCAGAGCGGCTTCTTTATCTTCGATGTCGTCTGCCAGGGCAGTCGCCACTGCCGTCAGCTGACTGCAATCCGGATTTGTTTCGGCCGCTTTGCGATAAAGTTCGCCGGCAAAGCCGGTATCTCCCGTATCCTTTAAAACCGCCTGGGCCAGATTGACAAACTCGTTATAAGAGCTGAATTTGGCTTCCGCACTCTTGAAAACGGCCAGGATCAGGTCCTTATCATTGAGCTTACCCGCGATTGACCCCGCCAGCTTCATCAGTTCGTCCCCGCTTTCCATCTTTTCCCGAGCCTTTTGGTAGAGTGTCCGGCCATATTCTTTGTCCTCCAGGTTCTCAAGAGCAGACTCGGCCAGTTTCATCAGCTCTATTCCCGAATCGAGTGATGTCTCCGCTTTGGCGAAGATGGCCTTGGCCAACTCCGTATCGGAAAGATTTTCCATGACGCCCTTGACTAGCAGCGCATAATCATCTGCTTTTTTGCAGCTTTCAAACGCTGAGTTATACGCCTCTTTGGCCCGCAATGAATCGTCAAATACTTGCTGGATGCTTTTCGCAAAATCATTGTAATCCGCCACGGTTTTGCATTTTTCCAATGCCTTGTCGGAAATTTCTCTGGCAAGCTCCGCGTCAGACATCACTTCAAGGACATTTTTGCTGAGATCCAGAAAATCTTTTATTCTAATGCATTTTCCCTGGGCTGCCAAACACAATTCTTTGGCGGTCTCAGTGTCACCCGTGTCTTTGGCAGCTTTGGCAAGATTCATGAATTCCTGGATATTGGTACAATAATCCTTACCCTGGGTCAAAAAAGCCTTGGCTTTGGCCTTGTCATCCAATGCCTCAGAGCTGGCGCCGGCCAGCAGTATAAAATCATCGGCATATTCCGCCCAGTCGGCTCCCTCGTCGATAAGGCGCGCAGCCCATTCCTTGTCGGATAGTTTTTCTACCACCTCTTTTGCCAGTCCCACGTAAGTTTCCGTTGAATCGCAAGCCTCCTCCTTTTCTTCCAACTCTTCTTTTATTCCCATTTTTCCCCCTTAAAATATCGATTTTAACATTTATTGGAAATTGTTAAAACGTTTCATAATATTTTTTCCTTAATCTTGCAACTATCGATTGCAACAGGGGGTCAGTCATTCGTTTTTCAACCGGTTTCCGGAATATTGACAATGTCCCACAATAGCATTATTCTTGAATGGTATTTTTAGAAATCATCTACAATAGCCAAATTGCCCAAAGGATAGATCATTCATGCGGTTAAGTGAGATGAAAGCAGGACAGTCCGCAACGATTGTTCACGTCGGCGGAAACGGAATTTTGCGACGTAGGATACTGGAAATGGGAATCCTCAAGGGCACCGAAGTCTACATCGAAAAATATGCCCCGCTAAGAGACCCCCTTGAGTTGATCGTCAAAGGATATCATCTTTCTCTGAGAGTGGAAGAAGCTGCCAAGATTGAGGTGGATAACGTCAGATAGGCCATTTTGCATGCATCCCAAAAACCTCACCATTGCCCTCGCAGGCAACCCGAATTCCGGCAAAACCACCATATTTAACAATATAACCGGCACCCGGCAGAAGGTGGGCAACTGGCCGGGGGTAACCGTTGCCAAAAAAGAGGGACGGATTCATAAATACGGCTATGATCTAAAAATAATCGATCTGCCCGGAACCTACAGCCTGACTCCCTTTTCCATCGAAGAAATCGTTGCTCGAAATTACGTTCTGGACGAACAGCCGGATGTGGTCATTGACATTATTGATGCCTCCAATCTGGAGCGCAGTCTTTACCTGGCAACCCAGTTGCGGGAGCTTGATTGTAAGGTTTTGTTCGCTTTGAACATGGCTGATCTTGCCCGTACTCACGGAATGAAAATCGACGGTGAAAAGCTCTCCCAGCTGCTCGACGTGCCGGTGGTATTTACCGTCGGCAATAAAAACGACGGGATTGATATCTTACTGAAACAGGCCGTTAAACTGGCGGAAAGCGACGTAAAAACCCACAAAAAACGCAATGTCAAATACAGCAAAGATATTGAAAGCGCCATCACCCGGCTCCAGCAATTTATGGAAGAAAAACCTGATGCCACAATGCCCTATAGCACCCGCTGGACTGCGATTAAGCTAATAGAGGATGACAAAATCATAAAGGAGCGTATCCTGCAAAGCGCCGGACATCTCGGCCTTGAAATCCTGCAGACCGCCCAGGCACTGCGTAAACGTCTTGAAGAACGTTTCGATGACGATCCCCAGGTCGTCATGACCGACGAACGTTACGGATTTATCGCCGGAATAATTAAGGAAACCCAAACCACCTCAACCAGACAGCGTGTTGACGTATCACGCAATATCGATCTGGTACTGACCAACCGTTTTATCGGATTCCCGATATTTTTATTTTTCATCTGGGCCATGTTTCAACTGACCTTCACCCTGGGAACTTATCCGATGGATTGGATCGATACAGGAGTCGGCTGGCTTTCGGCAACGTTGGATGGGCTTTTGCCGGACAACCTTCTTAAAGCGCTCCTGCTTGACGGGGTCATCGCCGGGGTGGGAAGCGTTATTGTTTTTCTGCCAAATATTTTGATCCTTTTTTTCTGTATTGCCCTATTTGAAGATACGGGCTATATGTCGCGCTCCGCCTTTCTCATGGACAAGATTATGCACCTGATCGGACTTCACGGCAAATCCTTCATTCCAATGCTCATGGGATTTGGCTGCAATGTTCCGGCGATTATGGCCACCCGCACCCTTGAAAGTGAAAAAGACCGTATTCTCACCATTCTGATTACCCCTTTTATGTCCTGTTCGGCCAAATTGCCGGTATATATCATATTGGCCGGCGCCTTCTTTGGTGTCAGAGCCGGAACGGTTATTTTTGCGATTTATCTTTTAGGAATCATCCTTTCAATTTTTACCGGCCGGCTGTTCCGTTCCACCCTGTTTAAAGGTGCCGATGCACCTTTTGTCATGGAACTGCCTCCTTACCGGGTACCGATGCTTAAGAGCCTGCTCATCCACATGTGGGACCGCAGCAAAATGTTCCTCAAGAAAATGGGCAAGGTGATTCTCATTGGATCAATCATCATATGGGCGCTTTCGGCATTTCCCAGGAATATATCCTATTCGGTTGACTACGATTCAAAATTAAATAAGATAATTGCATCATACAAGACCCAATTAAAAGCCGCCGATGAATCTGCAAAACCACGGATAGAAACAGAAAAAAAGGCAGCCCTTTCCGCCGTGAAAAGAGCCCGGAAGGCCGAACATGCCGAAAAATCGTATATAGGCCGCATCGGAAAAATATCCGCGCCATTGTTTGCACCCTTAGGCATCGACTGGCGCGGCGGTGTAGCACTTCTGACCGGGTTTGTGGCCAAAGAGATTGTGGTCAGCACCCTGGGGGTGCTTCATGCCGTCGGAAACGAGGATGAACCGGAAGCGCTGGCAAACGCGCTGCGTGCCGCCGGCATGACACCGCTATCCGCTCTGTCGATGATGGTCTTTGTTTTGCTGTATTTGCCATGTCTTGCCTCCATAGCTGCCATCAGGCGCGAGACCGGCTCCTATAAATGGATGTCTTTCAGCATTGCTTACAGCACAATATTCGCATGGATAATGGCCTTTATTGTATATCAGGGCGGAAAATTGCTGGGGTACAGCTAACCAAACATATAAAAAGTTGATTGGTTAAGTAGTTATAAATATGGAGTTATCCCATACTTGCAAAATAATTGGATCTTTAATTCCTTCTTTGTCCTTAACCCTGAACCTATGACGGTTACAGAATATCTAGGCCGCCTTGAGCGATTTGTTTAATTCAGCCTTAACGGCTAATCCGATTTTTTCGAGTGTGTACGGCTTTTTCACATAGCTCCCAGCCCCCAGACTTTGAGCCTCCTTAACGCGATTTGTCTCGGAAAAGCCGCTTGCTATAATCGCTCTTTGTCCCGGATGCTTGGAAATAATCTTTTGGTAAGTTTCTAATCCATCAATTCCCGGCGGCATCAACATATCCAGCACAATTAGATCAGCCGGGTTTGTGGCCATATATTCAACAGCTTCTTTGCCACTATCAACCGTTTGAACCGAATAGCCCAGATGGGTAAGCAGCTTTGATGCAATGTTGCGCTGTTCTTCCACATCATCAACCACCAGTATAGTTTCCCCTTCTCCTCTATAGCTCTCAAGAGAATTTGGGGTTTCACTGCTCCCGACAGGATTCCTTGTCACCGGAAAAAACAATTTAATGGTGGTACCCTTGCCCTCATCACTTTTAACATGGATATAGCCCTTATGATCTTTGACGGTTCCCCATACGACAGCCATGCCTAAGCCGGTTCCACTTCTACCCATCACCTTTTTCGTATAAAAGGGTTCAAATATTCGATTTATTTCATCCGGGGCTATTCCAATGCCACTGTCGGATACGGTCAATACGGCATAGTCTCCTTCCTCCACATCTTCATATCCTGAAATCGGTGTGTCGATATATTTATTTTCAGCAGTGATTTTGACTTCTCCACCATCCGGCATCGCTTCCACCGCATTTGAGACCAAATTCATCACTGTTTTGGAGAGGTGGACAGGCGAACCCATTATGTTTAAAAGCGCTGAATCCAAATTGGATTCTATCTCGACTTCAGGATGATATGATTTCAGTTTGTCCAACTGAGGGCTTATCAGATATTCATTGACGATGTCATTTAAGTTCACGACTTCGGATACTGAGACTCCCCGTCGTGCCAACGTCAATAAATCCTGAACAATTGCAGCGGCCCTTTTCCCTGATTCCTGGATCGTTAATATCGGTTCAACAAGAGGACTATTCTAAGGGAGATCCATCAGAATCAGGTCCGGATAACTCACAATACCGGAAAGAATATTATTTAAATCATGCGCGACCCCGCCGGCAAGAGTGCCAATGGCCTTCATTTTTTGCGCCTGCTGGAGTTTTTTCTCTAATTTTCTGGTTTCCAGCTCAGTCTTTTTTCTCTCTGAAACATCACGCATCAATCCCCGGAACCCGGTGACTCGACCCTCGTTGTCCAATATTGGGGCAGCTGAAAGATCAATTTGTAAAGGTCCTCGATCTTTCAATTCGATTTCAAAATCAGCAACCATGATCGGCTGCGCATTACTAAAAACCTGGTTAAATACTTTAAACATTGCCTCTGATGTCTTTTTGCATGAATACTGCCTGTAATTTAAACCCATTAGTTCTTCATGGGAATAGCCGGTTATTTTACATAAGGAATTGTTAAAAAACGTCAGGTTGCCCTCCATGTCTAGTTCAAAAAACCCCTCTTCAATGTTTTCGATGATATTTCTATATTTACTCTCATTCTTTTGCAGAGCTGCTTCAACTTTTTTTCGACGCTCAATCTCATAAATTAAAACCTGATTTTTGGCCTTAAGTTCTTCAGTTCGTTTTCTGACTTGTGACCTTAAAATCATGTTTAAAACCAAAACCAACAAAATAAGGCCGGCAGCCCCCGCACCGGCCCCATAGACCCAAAGGGGATCTTTCCGTTTGGAGTCAACGCCAATCCATCGGCTGAGAGATTGATAGTATATCGAGGATTTATCCTTCTTGAGATTCCTTACATGCAGATCAAGAGCACTAATTAATTCCCAATTTTTACCTTTCGGAACGGCAAAGTGTATCTTTTGAGGACCTAAAATGATCGAACTTCTATTTATGTTATATTTTCGATCATACTGGTGCCCATATAGGTAATTGACAAGCCCGGCATCGCATTTTCCGGCTTCTACAAGTTCGAGGACCGCTTCATAATCGAAAGCTTCAGTGAACCGACACTCAATATCTAATTTTTTTACAATCTTTCTTAACTCTTTGTAGTATATGTCATTTTGGAGAACAGCGATTTTTTTCCCCTTGAAATCAAGAATTGATTTAATATTTGATGATTTGCCTGTATATATTTGCCCCCAGTTGCTTATAATATTTTCATAGGTAAAATCAAAACTCTGATTACGTTTCTCAGAATAGGCAATCGCACCCAAAATATCCAATTGCCCGGATTTCAAATCCTTTATGCATTGAGCCCAGGGTTTACTCACATATTCAAGGGTCCATCCTTCCTTTGCCGCCACATAGTTAAGGATATCGGCAAAAATCCCCTTCACGTTGCCATCAGAATCTTTGAATAGAAGCGGTCTGTTCGGGTATACACCAACTCTAATTTTAGTGTCGGCTATTGAATTATCAGGGAAAAATGAGGTTATAAGAAAAATACAATAAATCAAAAGGATTAAGCATCTTCTCATGATCAAATTCACAGTTGTAAGTTAGGTGACAAATTAATCTCAAAATCGACCGGTTGAGAATGCTGATTTTCTGTCGGTTGTATATTTAATATCGGATAAACTATTAATAACATAAGCAGGATAAGACAGGACGATCGGGGAATCATTTGCTTTCGGGTTCCCAACCCGGACAAGCCGGAAAATGTCCGCAAATGTGCAAAAAAATCATGGGACAATAATATGTGGAATCGCTTTGCTCAGTCTTTTTTAAAATAGACAGAATACATTCATTCGACGTTCGATGTTGGACGTTCGATGTTCGACGTTCGCGTTCAACAGTTTCTTTCTCGATCAGACTGGCCGCTTTTTTTGGCCAGAGGCGGTGCTCGTGTCTTAGTGGCGAAACTATGACGTTTTATTCCGTCTTAAAATGAAAAAACACATTGGTATCCTGCCCATCGAGTGACGGTTTGTTTTCCATCCAGTTTAAAATTTTACACCCATCGGCTTCGCCGGATGGTGCCGAGCAACTGATGTACGGCATGACTGGATCGCCGGCAATGGATTTGTAGTAGAGCATTCGGGCACGATCTTTGGGAAATTTTTCAAGCTCCAGAAAATGAACCATATAGATGAAGCAATCTCCCTCAAATAAATCACTGGTCTCCCTGAATTCCTCAATTCGCTCTCTGAATTTATCGATGGCGTCATTTTCATTTTCCGCTTCAATAATTAGATTGAATTCGCCATGCCTGCGATTTGCTTCCAGGGTTTTTTGCTGATCGGTGGCATGAAGAAATTTACCGATGTAGATCATGAGATTTCCTTTCCGCTTTAAAATAATTTATAAGGGCCCTAGAGCGTCGAACCGCAATACTTACAAAATTTAGCGTCGTATCATGGCCTTCAGCGCTGCATTGCGGGCAGGCTTGGGTAGACACGCTTCTCTTGTAAACCTGGGTCAACTCAGCAGTGACGATTCCGGTGGGCATTGCAATGATCCCAAAACCAATGATCATAATGATGGCTGACACGACCTGACCAAAATTTGTCCGGGGCGTTATGTCACCGTAGCCAACGGTGGCCAGGGTTACAATTGCCCAGTAAATGCTTTTTGGGATACTGGTAAATCCGGAATCCGGATCTTCGATTCCGTAATCCGAAATCAAATCCGTCTGCGCCCTGCGTTTTGCCCCACAAGCGTTATGTTATATAATTCTCACCCGCTACTCCCACTCTTTTAAGACTTGATTCACCTGTTTGCCGTCAGCCAGCTTGCCGAAATATTTCATGACAGGTCCCATTGCCTGCATTTTATTTTTAAATTGAGAAAAATCGATGTTGGCCTTAATCCAGGCGACAATCTCCTCCCGGGAAGCCGTTGCGGGCAGGTAGGATTGCAAAATTTCCAGGTATTGAGAGGTCTCTTCTTTTTTAATTTCCAGAACCGTTTGTTCTGATTTTACAAGTCCTTTGATGATCCCAAGGATGTCATCATCGGTAATTTCTTCGGGCCTTTTAAGACGCGTGGATTTTTTGCCACTTTTCAGCGTAAGGGGGACGGTCAGTTTGGGAAACTCTGCCATAATCAAGCGCATCGTGTTTCGAACCTCCGGGTCCTTTTGCAACATTGCCTTTTTCAGATCCGTTTTGATCTTGTCATGCAGAGATATCGACATTTCCTGTCTCCAGCCGTACCCCTCCTCAGCACCATCAGTCATTTTACCCTCCTGTAAACTTCGGCGGCAGCGGCGGTTCTAAGGCCAGCCCTTTGCCGGGAAGAATGATCAGCGTCGACGTCCCGTGAGCAAGGATTTTACCGTCGACATCGGTTACATCGGCTTCAGCGTACCCCAGGGTTTTCCCCAGTTTTATTTGACGGCCTTTGGCGATGAGTTTGCCGCTTACTGCCGGAGCAAGATAGTTTAATTTTAAATCGACAGTGGTCGCACCGGCGTTCTGGTCTTCAATATCGTAAAAGAGCGCCCAAAATGTGGCGGCATCGATGATGGACGCAAACACACCGCCATGAACCAGACCAAAAGGTTGTAAATGCTTTTCGGCCAGATCGATCTCCATAACTGAGAATCCGAGCCCCACATCCTTGATCTTCATAGAAAGCAACTCAAAATAGGGGCATCGGTTTACCAGTTGATTGAGACGCTTGATGTATTCTGGATTCAATTCCTTCATATTATTTACCTAACTTTTTACTCGTTCGTAAATATAAAAATGATAAGGTTCCACTCCATTCATAAATTCGGATTTTGTAATCTCAAACTCGGTTTCAGGGATTTCGGGGAAAACGGTATCGCCGGGTACCTGTCTGGGTATCACGGTTAAATAGATCCGGCCGGCCAAAGAAAGCGCCTCATGATACAATTGGCCACCTCCGATGATAAAAGCCTCGCTCTCATCGGCTGGACAGGATTTGATTGCCCCGTCAAGATCTTGAGCAATTATGCAGCCTGGTGCCTGATAATCAGTCTGGCGGGTCACCACGATGTTGGTCCTTCCAGGAAGTGGACGCGCCAAAGACTCATAGGTTTTTCTTCCCATAATCACAACATGACCGAGGGTGATCTCTTTAAACATCTTTTGTTCACCGGAAATTTTCCAGGGGATGTCTCCCTGGTCGCCGATTACGCGATTTGATGCCATGGCAACGATTAAGGAAATGAGCATATGGGTTCTCCTTGAAATTCAAGATCAAAAACGAGAGCGTCCGCATCAATTTATATGCTAAAACACCAAAAAGGGCAACCTTAACTCCTTCCACCACAGCGAAAGCCCCTCCAGAGACACTAAAAAAAAGGGGGCTATTCACAGGGGCAGGGTTCAACGTCCAACGTCCGGCCTGAACTGGCCTCTCTCCGAGCTGTATGCTCTATATGCTCTACGAGCCTGTGTCAGGTTCCCAAATAGGAATTTGATACTTGAGCAACGTAAAGTCAGGGATAGAAGCCAGGGACTTAAGGACAAAGAAGGCATAAAAGAGCCGAAATCCTCGTTAATAATGCTCATTTTACCAGATAATTGCCGATTTCATTCCAACTTTTGTCAGAACCATTCGGAATTCTTACCATAAATTGCGCTTGAGCCAAACGAAATTTCGGTTGAAAATAATGCAGAATGATAATATTATTACTCTGTAAGTCTCCGATACATTGGTTGAGCAGTTCAGCCTGCCCTAACCTCTCTCCAAGCAGGAAGCCGGCTCATGGCTTACGCTTCGGAGAGCCTACCCTCCGGCGTGTAAGACCTACGGGCTGGAAGCGGCCTCGGAGAGTTCGACTTATAAGATCATATTGCGGCCTGTATCTGGTTCCCAAATATGAATCTGAATAATTGAGCAACGTAAATTCAGTTCTGGACCAGGGGGCTCAACGTTCCAAGTTTAAAAAGCCCCAAACAGCTCATATCATTTGAAAATAATAAGATACGGTGCTAAAATGCCGGTATTTGAATACACAGCCTTGGATAGCAGGGGGAAAACCACCTCAGGTATAATCGATGCCGAGGGAGCTCAGGCCGCCCGTCAGAAACTCCGTACCTCAGGTATTTTTCCGGTATCCATCAAAGAGACTCTCGAGGCAACACCGAAAAAAACTCCCAGGACATTCACCCTGACACGCGGCCTGGGACGGGTTAAGCCGGTCGAAGTTTCGATGATGACCCGTCAGCTCGCAACTCTTATAGGGGCTGGGTTTCCGCTGGTCTCAGCTCTGGATGCACTGGTACCTCAGACCAAATCCCATGGTTTCAAAAAAACATTGGCCCAGATCAAGAACTTGATCATGGAAGGTAGCAGTTTTGCTCAGGCGCTTTCGAAATATCCCGGAGCTTTTTCACCCCTGTATGTCAATATGGTACGCGCCGGAGAAACCTCCGGTACTCTTGAAATTGTTTTGGAACGGCTGGCGGATATTACTGAAAAACAACAGGCCTTGATGAATCGGATTCAGACCGCCCTGGCCTATCCGATATTTATGATGGTAATCGGCACTGTCGTTTTGTTCGTGTTGATGATTTACATTGTTCCCAGCATCACTTCAATTTTCGCTGATATGGACCAGGTTCTGCCGACACCGACCCGGATCCTGATTTTTTTAAGTGATTTTTTTAAATCCTACTGGTGGAGTATTTTGATCGGTTTTGTGGCCATCGGGGTATTTATCAACCGGGCAAAAAAAACCGCAAAAGGCCGCTATTGGATCGATAAAACCATGTTATTATTACCGGGCATGGGTATTCTGGCTAAAAAACTTGCAGTGGCCCGGTTTGCGCGCACTCTGGGCTCTCTGCTGGAAAACGGGGTCTCCATGCTGATTGCCATGGACATCGTGAAAAATATTGCCGGCAATATTCTGATCGCCGATTCAGTCGAAACGGCCGCCATCGAAGTCGGCAAAGGTCAGGGCCTGGGGGCCGCCCTGTCCGGGAGTGGAATTTTCCCCCAATTATCCATTCAAATGATCCAGGTCGGGGAACAAAGCGGTCAACTGGAAAACATGTTGACTAAAATTGCTGACGTCTATGACAACGAAGTGGAGACAACCATTTTGCGCTTCACATCATATCTGGAACCTGTAATGATCCTGGTGATGGGATCGATCGTCGGCTTTATTGTTCTGTCGATATGCCTGCCGATATTTGAAATGAACCAGTTAATTCGGTAAGCTTATAAATGCTATTCAATTTTAACGATTGTCAGTCATAGGAGGAATTATTTTAATGTTAAGGAAATTAAGTTATGAAAACCATGGTTTTACGCTGATTGAGCTGATGGTTGTCATCATCATCCTCGGTATCCTCGCTATGTGGGTTGCACCCAAAATCATGAGTCGGCCTGAAGAAGCCAAACAGGTGAAAGCCCGCCTGGATATTCAAAACCTGGAAACCGCTTTAAAATTATACAAACTTGACAACGGCCCGTACCCGAGCACCGAACAGGGACTCCAGGCTCTGGTGGAAATGCCTGAAACCGGGATAATACCCAAAAAATGGAAAAAAGGCGGTTACCTTGAAAAGGGCCGCGTCCCCAAAGACCCCTGGGGCAATGACTTCATTTATTTGTCTCCCGGTCTCAAGGGAGATTTTGATATCATTTGCTATGGAGCAGACGGCGTACCCGGCGGCGAAGATGTAAATAAAGATATCAATAACTGGGAAATAGAATAAAAATTTATCAGTTGTGGGTTGTAAGTTGTCAGTTGGATACGGCGCAAAAAAAGAGTATCATGATATCAAGAACTATGACTACGAACCCAAACTCCAACAACAGACAACAGGTAACTATCAGCAGACGGTTCCACCGGAACAATGGTTTCACACTCATTGAACTCATTGTCGTGATCGCGCTGATCGGTCTGATGCTTTTTTTTTCCCTTCCCCGGCTGCAGAATAACCCTTTTTTCGATAACAGCAAAAAAAGCGCCCGCTGGCTGATCGGCAAAGTTCAGATGCTGAAAGAAAGTGCTATCCGAGATCAGAAACAATACTCATTGCATTTTGATCTGGACAGCGGGCGTATTTGGGAAACCAATGAATCAATGTCCCAGGAAGACTATGAAAGTTCAGCACTAAATAGCTACACCCTCCCGGACGATGTTCGAATCATAGATATTGAGTATCCGGCAAAAGAAAAAATCAGCTCCGGCCAAACAGAAATAACCTTTTACAAAGCCGGTTACACGGACAAAGCCTTCGTTCACATGCAGGAAGGTGAGACCTATCTGAGTTTTTTGATAGAACCTTTTCTATCAAACGTTCAGGTTATTGAAAAATATGCCGGTTTTGATGATTGAGGCAGGGAGCCGAATATTTTGAGTTCATGACGCATAGTTCATAGAAATTTAACAAAGTATGGGGGGAAAACTAAACACCCGCTGCAAGCTGTCAGAGGCAAAATACAATGGCCAGAGACCGGTAACCTGAGGCCGGATACCGCTGACAAGTGACAAATTACCAGAAGCCAGAGGTTACCCCAGCCGTCGGCCAAAAAACGGCCGGGCTGATCGAAAAAGAAACTGTTGAACGCGAACGTCGAACATCGAACGTCCAACATCGAACAATGTATTCTGTCTGTTTAAAAAAGATTTAGCGAAGCGTTTCCTTCCTTCGATATTCGATATTCTGCGGTTCGCTGTTCCAACACTGTGTAGTTTCACAAGGATCCGGAAAACAGCTTCCAGAGTACAACATTGACAAT
>JAJRVC010000444.1 GCA_024277475.1 Deltaproteobacteria bacterium | reverse complement strand
TTTTCCATAATAATCTCCTTGGGTTAGAGGTATTTATTATCCTCTAACACAGAGAGGCCTAAATGTCCCGTACTTTTTCACTTTTTACGTCATCTTCTCCAACGGTCGTGATTTACACCCCATCGGGATCCGTTACCGCCACCCGCCAGGCCGGCACGATTGTAATCAACACGTACGGCAGCACCGTCAGGGAGAAGACAACAGACAACGGGTAGGCATTCAAATCAGGGTTGAGCTTAAATGACGGATAAAGAACGGCCCAGCCTTTCAAGGCATGCTCGAAAAGGGGCGCGGCAGCAAAAAAAACATGGATGTAAGCCGCCGTCACTCCGGCCACAAAGGCTGTCAGGCAAATCACCAGGCCCTCCCAAAATTTAAGCAGCAAAATATCGGATGTATCCCATCCCAGGGCTTTCAAAATACCGATTTCGGCTTTTTCTTCTGCGCTGAGACCGGTGGCCTTGTCCCAGGCAAATATGAAAAAAGCCAGCATCGCCCCCGACAGTAAAACGATGATATAACCGCTGCGCCAGTCAAAAAGTGAGGTGTAAGTCCGCCGGATCTCCTCTCGCAACACCGGCCTGGTATCCGGCAGAAGTGCGACGACTTTTTCGGCAATGATCGGAGTTTCGTTCAAATTTCGAATGGTGGCCGCCAGATCGGTAAAAAACCCAGCAGGCACGCCGAATATTCGCCGGAAGGTGGATTCAGTCACCAGGATCAAATCCGAGGAAACCAGGTCCGTGTCGGCACTGAAACTGTTGACAACCCTCAGCGTCACCGTCACTCCGTCGTAAGCTTTAAAATAGAGCTGATTTTCACGGAGGGTGCCCCAGGTGCGTAAAACGCCGTCACCGATGATGGTTTCATCTTCTTTTATGGGGAAATCATTGGTTGCCATCAGGGTGTAGTTTGATCCGGAGCCCGGGTGAAAATAGTAGCCCCAAAGCCGGCCCCTTACCTTTCGGACACCCCGAATATTTTTCACTTTGTCGGCGTAGCTTATGGGAATGAGATCATGTCTGCCGGCGATAATTTTCTGGATGATCATCTCCGGGGCGCCTTCCAGAACGGCATCGGCTTCGCGCCGGATGGCGCTCGCAAAGAAAAGGACGGAGGTGATCAGAAACACAATCAGCGTGTAAACCACAATAAGAGAAATGTTTTTCCATTTCCGCCGCAGCAGGGAGGAAAGGGTGAAGTCGAGGAAACTTCTATGTCGTTCGATCCATTTCATATTTTATTTTCACTGCAGAGAACACAGACATATATTTTCGTTAAGATCGTTAGGATCGTTTAGTTCGTTAAGATGGTTAAGCTCGTTGAGATCGCTATGTTCGTTTGTTTAAGTTTTTTCCTTTGAGCTTTCAGCCTTGAGCTTCTAATCGCTTTCAGCTTATTAATCTCTCTCAATTGTTTCTGCGGTGAACCAGCACCGGCGGCAGCACCACGGAGCCTGACGGGAAGTGCTCAAAGGCCATGGGATGATCCTGGAAGGCGGCGAACCGGTCCGCCTGGGACAGATGCCGGGTGTAGCGGGCCTCGGTAAACAGGCAAAGATCGGTAAGCCCCAGCTTTTGGACCAGTTGTTTTTTTTCGGTCAGGATTCTGTCGAAATAGGGTGCACTGAGCAGTGGATGGATAAATAGCAGTAAGCCCAGTGCGATAATGCCACAGGTTATGAAGGTCAGATAAATGGTGGATTTTCTCATGTTCGTTTAGATGGTTTGGATCGTCAGGATCGTAAACAGGTTCCAACCTCATTATGTGCAATTAATTAATTTTAACATAGAGACCGCTGAGATAAAAAATTAAGGGCCTAATCAGTAGCTCTGCGTGCTCCGCGGTCTCTGCAGTGAATTCCTGTTTTCAGCTTAGAGCTTTCATTGCTCCGAGCTCAATTGCCCGTGTGTATCTGTGTGGGTTCGTGGCTAATCCAGTTTTTTGATTATACCAGGCTTGATCTCCTTAAACCTGAGAATTTGCTTGCCCCCGTGATCATTTTTGAATGCCTCGGCATCGCTGTAGCTCACAAAGGGTACCAACTCCTTTCCCATGGGTCCATAGACATCACTGCCGCTGACAAAAAACGCGGTTTTGGCGTCGATGATCTTCATGTCGTAGTATTCGGTGACATAGATGACCGCGATGTCCCTGGCGGTCTTTTCAGGATTGTATTTTTTTAGATTATAATAGTATTTAAACAGGTCCTTGGGTCCGTCAAAAAAGGCTGCAGATCCGTCCTTGAAAACGATTTGTGCCACCCAATCCGGGTATTTGTAGACAAACATCCCGCAAACGGGGCACTTGTCCTTTTTGGAGGGCTGCAGGGGATGTATTTCTGCTGAAACGGTGTACGACAGTGAGAGGATGCAAATTATAATTGCTGCATAAAGTGGTTTTAGCTGCATGGCTTATTTCCCATATTTTATTTTTTACCACAGAGACACAGGGCATACCGAGATTTTTTTTCCGATTGGTTTCTCACGATCGAACAAAACATTTAAACTCTCTGTGTTCTCTGCGCCTCCGTGGTGAAATCTTATTCCTTTTTCATTTTCTTTTCACGCATCATCTTGCGTTTCCGGCGGATCATCTTGTTATCCATAACGATCTAAACGTTCTAAACCATCCTAACCATCTAAACGAACAAGTCATTTCTCGAGAAGGAGACCTTGATATTCTTTCTCCAGCCTGCTTTTATAAGCCTTTTCACATTTGGCAAAGCAATTTTGATCTTGTCCGCAGTCCTCGTTACAATCGTCCCGTTCAATTCGGAGTACCTGCTGAGCCCCCTTCCATTTCGCCTGTTTGTTTTTCGGCAATTCTGCCTGGAGAGGGATGGGTGCTCCTACCACTATATTTTCCCTGCGAAAGCCGCCGATCACCAAAGTGATCTTGCTTCCCTGTTTTACCACCTTGGCGGTATTTGAAAACAGGATCGGATAGACCTTGCCCGCGGTGGGTCTGGATCCGGTTTGACGCAGGGGGCCCACCTTAGTGCGTGGAACGGTAAGTTTTATACCTGAAGCCTGGTCGATAAGATAGGCTTTGTCACCCCGTTTCATGAGGGCCAGTGCCTTATCCGGATCAATCACCCGAAAGCGATAATCCAGCAAATTTCCAGCTGCGGTCAACTGGACGGACAGGGGCCGAATACCCCATATCTTTTCCGTGATCGACAATTTTTCGTCTTTTGATGCCCCGCTTTTATTTTCAACATCAGCAGCGCTGCAGGGCAACTGTAACAGGATAAATATTGCCCAGAGACACAGAAAAGGCCCTGCCCGGTTACTGAGTCTCTTTATTTTCTTGCGCCAGGAGGAATTTCGCATTTGTTGCTCCTTTGGTGTAGGTTAAGATCGTTAGGATCGTAAATAGCCTCCGGCTGTTGGAGGAGCGCTTCCGACTTCGCTCTTCAAGCTACGCCAGGACAAGTCGCTTTAAGATAGAGGTTTGAGGCAATAGATTTCGTTGGAAAACATCTATTTACTTTCAGCTTTGAGCCTATATTTGCCTTGAGATTCCGCCTACTTTTCGACTTCCAATTCTCCGATCAACTCCTTATATTCCTTCAGTGTAATTTTTTTCTCGGCTAACAGTTCGTCGGCTGCCGCCTTCATCTCTCTATCGAACTCCGCAATTTCTTCTCTAGTGGGTTCGGATTGCCGGGTGTTGGGAATTTTCGGTTTTTGAGCCGTTGGCTTTGCGGGCGAGGCGGCTGTGATCCTGCCGCTGACCGGCTTGGGTGTTTTTTTAAAAATTTTCTTTCCCGGGGCAGGGGGTTGCGTTGCAGTCCTTGAAAATCTGATTCTCCGGTCTCCCTGATAGATCGTTAATTCTTTAATGAGATGAGAACTGATCGAGTCGGCGGGCTCCTGCTCCTCGAAAACTAAAGCATAATTGTAACGACTGATTCGCATGATCTTTTTAATGCTGTCATTTATGGTGAGATGATCGAACGAAATACTGATTGTGCCGGTCAACTTGCCGATCACTTGCCAGTTGGAGCCCTCCTTCTGCAAAATTTCCGTTATCAGGTTAATAACCGGTGCATTTTTTACCTCACCCGTCAGGCGCGAAACGTCCCATTTTACCGCCGGTTCTTTTAAAAAACGGTAAGCAGGCCCTTTGCCGACTGCAAGGGCCGGGGAAGATGCGTATCCGCTGAGCAATATGATTATTAAAACTATTTGTCGAATCATTTTATTTGATCTACCGATTTTGCAGATTACTCATTATAATTGTTCACCGCAGCCGCAAAGGACGCTGAGAAAGTCATTATACAATTAAGTAGATGAATTTAAGGAAAAATTTTGGATAAATTAAAAGAAACAGTTATTTTTTAATAAAATTTCTGCAACCTCTGCGTTCTCTGCGGTTGGCTGAATTTTTGCCATAAAACTAATTAAAAGGGGCAAAACGGACACTCGGTACGCCCCAAATTTGTGGTGAAGATTGCCAAGTCGCCGGCATCGACATCGCCGTCACCCTCCAGATCAGCGGCAGCATTATAATTCGGCATTACACTGACGGAACCGAAAGCCGTGGCAAATGTCAACAGATCGTCCTGATCGACATCACTGTCACCGTCAAGATCTCCCCGGCAAAGGACGGCCACCGTGGTCGCAGCGGTCTCGATACCCTCGATGCCCTGCACGGTTACCTGCTGCGGATCCGTAGTGACATCCATGGCAGCGATTTCCCAGCGGTTGTTTTCAGCGCTCCAGCTCATCGGACCGGAACCCAGCAGAACCAGAGGGTCGTTTTCTCCCCGGCTGCTGGTTGCTGTGACGCAGAGCGTATTTTCGATTTC
>JAJRVC010000443.1 GCA_024277475.1 Deltaproteobacteria bacterium | reverse complement strand
GGTTCGTGTCTGGTAATCGTCGAGAAGGATGGAAAGCTGCATCCGGACAACCATTACGGCGAGGGGGATATTATTGGAGGACTGGGCATATTGACCGGCGAACCGCGGCGTGCACATGTTGAAGCGGAAACGGACATGGACCTCTGGGTTATGACCAGAGAACAGTTCGATCAAATGACTGAAAAAGACCCTGCTCTGTTGGATTTTATCACCGAACTAGTAGCAGACCGGTTAGATAGCCGAAGGCCTACGGCCTATCGAACCATTGGCAAATATTTAGCTACCGACATCATCGGTCACGGCGCTTTTAGTATTGTTTACAAAGGCATGCACAAGGGGCTGAACATGCCGGTGGTTATAAAAATGATGCGGCACGATATGGCTTTGTACCCGGATTTTTTAGACAGCTTTAAAAACGAGGCCAAAACCATAGCCGGTCTTTCACACGATCATATTGTAAAAGTATATGATTTTGAAGAGCGTTACCGGACGCTGTTTATCATCATGGAGTATTTGAAAGGAGACTCGCTTAAAGATATGATTTGCCATCTGAGGGCCATTCCGCCGAAGTTAGCTGCCAATTTTCTGATTCAGATCTGTTCGGCACTCGCCTACGCCCATCAGCACGGTATTGTCCACCGCGACATCAACCCATCTAATATCATTGTCCAGCCCAACGATCATGTAAAAATACTTGATTTTGGTCTGGCATGCCCTGCAGGCACCGAGGATTTTTCAAACACGGGAACAGCGTACTATATGGCCCCGGAACAAATCGAAGGCGGGCCTGTCGATCAAAGAACCGATATTTACGCCTTGGGTATTACCGCTTTTGAAATGGTCACCGGCAGACGTCCATTCCCCGAAGACAATACCAAAGTATTGCTCGATCTACATCTAACCCAGGATGTAATGAATCCTGGAGCTATAATTCCGGATTTACCGGACGAACTTCGAAGGTTCATTTTAAAGTCCGCCCGTCGTAATCCGGATCAGCGCTACCAGGATATGAATCAGGCGATGGCGGTACTCGGGCCTCTTGTAAAGGATGTAAACCATTGAAAAGAGATGTTCTCAACACCACTTTTGGTTCCTGCCCTGTAAATATGTCGGATGAGGACATATTGGATGCGATGAAATCCATCCCCGGATATCTTGACATCACTCCCGGTGATTTTAAGGAAATATTCGGCCATGCATACCGTCATGCCGTAGAACGGATAGCAAAATCCCTGCTGGCCAAGGATGTCATGACGGTCAAGGTGATATTCGTAACGGCGACTACCTCGCTTAAAGAAACAGCAGCAAAAATGGCGTCTCATGGTATATCCGGAATTCCTGTCATGGACGACCGGGGAGCGGTTGTCGGGGTTATTTCCGAGAAGGATTTTCTTTTTCATATGGGAGAAAAAAGAACGCCTTCAATCATGAATGTTGTTGCTCAGTGTCTGACCAGCAAGGGGTGCGTTGCCATTTCAATGCGCACCGGTTACGCAAAAGACATAATGACAACTCCGGCCCACACGGTTTTTGAAGATACTCCTGTATTTGAGATAGCTTCCATTTTCGCAGAAAAAAATATTAATCGAGTGCCGGTAATCAATAATAATAGTCAGCTAGTGGGAATAGTTGCAAGAGCCGATATCTTTCAAGCAACCTGTGTCCTGTAATAGAAACCGCCGGCACGCATACGGGTAATAGGGTAAGAGAAAATCCGAATGGATTATTTCAACAAAATGAAAGGGACAACAAAGAGTCCCCCCGCCGTCGGCGTACCCGAAATTTTCTGGTCATGGATTGGATCATTTATAGGTATCGCAGCGGTAGCTTATATAAATTATAATAATGTCGATAAAACCGATTTTGTAATGATCATTGGCTCCTTTGGCGCTTCGGCAGTATTGGTTTACGGGGCAATTCGAAGCCCGCTGGCGCAGCCGAGAAACCTAATCGGTGGGCATATGATCTCAGCAGTCATCGGTGTCACCGCTTACAAACTACTTCCTGCCCATTTATGGCTGGCATCACCGATCGCGGTAGCCACTTCCGTCGCAGTTATGCATGCCACAAAAACACTCCATCCTCCGGGCGGCGCAACGGCGTTGATTGCCGTTATCGGCAGTCAGAAAATCCACAATCTTGGATACCTGTATGCGCTTATCCCTGGGGGTGTCGGACCGATCATCATGCTTGTCGTGGCACTGTTGGTGAACAACATCCCCAAAAACCGCCGATATCCCGAGTTCTGGTTATAGAATCCCGTTGCACCGCTTCACTCAATTTACCATCTGATTGCCTGCCAAATGCTTGTTTAGTTAGCTTAAGATAAGGACCCGGTTTTCGATGTTAGAGTAAACAGCTAACCTGAGTTGTAAAAACCGGAGTGCTTCAGAGCCAATCCGAGCACTTAACTGTCTATAATCAGATATGTGATCCCGCAACGCGCGCGCGCGCGCGTGTGTGTGTGTGTGTGTGTGTGTGTCATGGATGAATTTTTAGTTGTCTGATTCATTACTTTAACCTTTTTTATTAAAAAATAATTTATATATCTTGACATGCCTTTTTAATTCATTATCTTTTAGACAAACAAAATAATTGATCGATACATAGGAGGTGATCTAATGAAAAACCTAATTCCTTGGAAAAGACGGGACCGTGAACTTGTTAATTTTTCTAAAGATTTCGACTCATTACTTGACCAATTTTTCAAAGAGCCTGTATTTTCAATTCCCAGGCTGTTTGAAGAAGACTGGTATCCCAGCGTTGATGTGAGTGAAGGGAAAAGAGATATCATCGTCAAGGCCGAAATTCCCGGTGTTGATAAAGAGGGCATCGACATTTCATTAGATGGCAGAATTTTAACTATTCGCGGTGAAAAGAAGCAGGAAAAAGAACACTCCGATGAGCACTATCATCGCGTGGAAAGCTCCTTCGGATTCTATAAAAGGACACTTGAGCTGCCGGCTGATGTCGATGAGTCCAAAGTGGATGCCAAGTACAAAAACGGCGTTTTGAAGATAAAGCTCAAAAAAGCCAAAACGGCTGAAACGAAAAAAATCGATATAAAAGCAGGTAAATAAATTCATCACATGAGGAAAAAAACAAATTAAAGGAGGATTAAACCATGATATTCAGACGACCTGTTTATTATCCGACCTGGGGTTTGGGAGGCGCTTTTGGAGAACTTGAGCGTATGCGAAGACAACTCGATGAGGTGTTTGGTGGTTTGGAAAGAAGACCTTATCGTTCAGCAGGTGCGGGGGTATTCCCGCTGATCAACCTGACCGAGGATAAGGACAAATACTATGTGAGGGCGGAACTGCCCGGGGTAAAAGCCGAAGAAATCAACATTTCTATGACCGGCAATAACCTGTCGATCTCCGGCGAGCGCAAGATACCGTCGGAAGGCGAAAATGTCCGATACCACCGCAGAGAACGCGAGGCCGGGGTCTTCAACCGAGTTGTTGCATTGCCCGGTGAAGTGGATGCGGACAAGGTGGAAGCCAGTCATGTCCATGGCATTTTGACGGTGGCGGTTCCGAAAGCAGAAGCAGCCAAGCCGAAACAAATCACAGTGCATTAGAAAAAAACCCATCGATATTAAGGAGGGATGTAAAATGGCCCAAACCAAAGAAATACAAGCTCAAGAGAAACAGCAATTAGCCGTACCGGCCGAACAGACCAAACCCGGACCGGTTTTTACAACAGCAGTGGATATCTTTGAGACCGAAAAAGATATTACCCTGCTGGCGGACTTGCCGGGTGTAAAATCAGATGACCTGAACATCGATCTTCGCGAAAATGTTTTAACCGTGACGGGCGATGTGACCCCTTGGGAAGGGGCCGAAGAAGAAGACCTGCTGATTGAATACGAAATCGGCCGGTATTTCCGGCAATTTACCCTTTCCGAGGTTATCGATCAGGAAAAGATCGATGCTCAACTCAATGATGGCGTGTTGCGACTGACTTTGCCAAAGGTTAAAAAAGCCATGCCACGTAAAATATCCGTGACGGCCGGTTAGTACTTAACCGAAGCCGGGGCCTGAAAACCGAACAGGCCCCGGCTTGAACAAAGATCCAAGATGCGCTAATTGCCAAAAAATACTAATCGGAGATTTCGATTTATAAATCTGATTCAGGAAGGCAATATTCGCCTCATCTGGGCTGTGGATCTTTTTTTCATTTTTAAATCGTTCCTTTCAGGGTGACACGATATTTCTGCAGGAATTCCACCGGATGATAGGACAGCTTGGCTTTGCGAAGACCCGGGTCGCTTAAATCCTGTTCGCGGTTGACCCGCGTAAAATGTCCGGCCGAATGGGCTACGAACATCTGATTGATAGCCTGGTAGATTCCTTTGTACCGGGTGTCGCCCTTTTCAAAATGAATGATAACGGTTTCATTGGCCAAACCCTCGGCAACCGTGTAAGCCACCATTGACCCGTCTACCAGAATGGCGCCGCCCAAAGTGCCGCTCAACTGGTTCCAGTTTTTAAATATTCTTGAAATCGACTGGTTTTCCGCAGAAAGAATATCAGACGATTCACAGTCTCGCCAGGTGCACCAATCCTCCTGCATGGCCATGGCCTGCTCGATCAACTCAGGCCCAAACGGCACATAGACATACTCGTATTTTTTAACAAACTGGTTGAGTAAGTTCTTTTTCTTATGATAGCGGCTGCCCTTTAGCTCGGCAAGATCGCTTGCAGTATAAATGTAATCCCAATGCCCTCTTTCTTCCTCAATGACTGCCTGGTCCGCGAGAGATTTGCCCCAGGATTCGGCAAGTTGTTGCGGAACACGTATAAAGGTAGTTTGCCGGCTTTGATTTTCTACAAACCGTCTGCCCCAGTCAATCTGGTCCCAGGGGCCGACAGGAGCCCATAGTAAATCATCAGGCCGGGTTTGCCGAATCCAGACAAAATTATCTTCCCAGGCCCATTCAAGTCCATATTCATCGGCCCAGGCCCAAAGGTTTAATAAACTGTAGTCAGAGGCAATTTGGGGACAGACGTTCAATAGTTGAACATAGTCTGCCTGCCTTTCCAGGCTTATGGGTTCAAAAATCAAATTTATTTTTCCTCCCGTGTTGATGCAGTGAGATTTTTATTAAGCACCTTGACATACTCCCTGCCCGCCTCATAGGCTTCATCCAGATAATCGGGACACTTCAGCACGTCACCTTCAAAATCAAGCCCCCGATATAGCAGCGCTTTCCAAAGTTCCATGTCGATCGTGTCAAAAAAATACCTCATGCTGAGAAGGATACCATCAAACAGTTTTTTCCCTTTGGTGGCGCCTACTGAAATAAAAAGTCCTTTGCGCGTTACTTTTGGATGGTTCGAGGGGGTCTTGTCGATCCAGTATTTTTTTACCCAAAGGGATTGAAACCGATCCATGAGGATTTTGGTATGCGCACTTACCGCATAAAAAAAGACCGGAGAGGCAAGAATTAAGCCTTGAGATGCCAGGATCTGATCCCGAACTTTCTGGAAATCATCCTTAATCCTGCACTCTCCGGATTTCGTACAGCCAAAGATCTCGAGACAGGGAGATATTTTCAAATCGCGCAAAACGATTTCCTCCACGCGGGCACCTGTATCTCTGGCACCTTCGACTGCTTTTTCCAGTAAAGTCGCAGTATTACCCTTGCGGCGCGGACTTCCGTAGATGGCTACTATTTTTATCTTCTCCACTGTTCTCCTTGTAACCGTTCAACCTATTAGATCTCGATAATCAGCCCGATCGGGCAATGATCCGACCCGTAAATACTATTGTCGATGAAAGCTTCTTTAATCCAGCCTTTGTCGATGATGTCCCGGGTGACAAAAAAGTAATCGATACGCCACCCGACGTTGCGATCTCTTGCTTTGAACCGGTATGTCCACCACGAGTACTTTACGGTATCAGGGTGAAAATAGCGAAAGGTGTCCCTGTATCCATTTTCAGTGATAAGATCGAGCCAGTCACGCTCGATGCGCAGGAATCCGGATGTCTTTTCGTTCGGTTTCGGATTTTTCAGATCAATTTCATTATGCGCCGTGTTGTAATCACCGGTAATGATAAGGCTTCTGCCTTGTTTTTTGTATTCATCGGTATAGTTAAAAAATTTTTCATAAAATTCCAATTTATACTGCAGCCGTTCTTCGCTCATCTGCCCGTTAGGAAAATAGACGTTAAAAAAAACAAAATCATCAAAATCCATTTCCAGGATGCGGCCTTCGTTGTCGAATTTGGATTCACCGATACCGTATTTAACGCTTTTCGGCTTCATCCGCGCATAAACAGCAACTCCACTGTATCCTTTTTTAACCGTGGCATGGGACCAGTGAGATTCATATCCATGAATGCCTTCCATCTCATCGGTAAGTTGGGGTGCCTGGAGTTTGATTTCCTGCAAAGCAAAAATATCCGCATCCAATTGCCTGAATGACTCAAAAAAATCTTTTTTAATGACGGCCCGCAGACCGTTGACATTCCAGGAAATCAACTTTATTTTCTTTTTTTTATTGGCCACAACGATAATCCTATTTTAGTAACCGTTCACAGATTCAAAGTTCAGGGACAAAGAAGGTATTAAAGATCCAAAGTCCTCGTTTACCCCAATGTTTACAATGCTCACTTTCCCGAATAATTGCCGATTTGGATCCAATTTTTGTAATAGTTCTTAGCGGTTGGCTGAATTATTGTGATTTCAAGAATGAGAACGAAAATTAAATCGAATCCATGAAAACCGACATAAAGTATCGAATATCAAGCATCCAGCTATCCCGCCACAACGGACTGGATGGCACCCTTGATATCCGGATACTGAAATGAAAAACCGTATTTGAGCAATCGCTCGGGGAGGGTACGCTGACTGCCCAGAAAAACGTCGCCGAATTAACCCATCGCCAAGCGGATTATAAATGCCGGTGCCGGCATAAAGGACGGGCGACCCAGTACTTCACCCAGGGTTTTGGCCACTTCGCGATATCGAACCGGACTAGGGGCACAGAAATTAAGGGGACCGCTGATATCCTGATGTTCAAAAATAAACACGATCGCCGCCATGAGATCCTCCAGATGCATCCACGGGAACCATTGGTTTCCACTGCCCATGGAGCCGCCGACAAACATTTTAAATGCGGGAATCATTTTAGCCAGGGCGCCGCCGTTTTTCCCGAGGACAACTCCAAATCGCATGACGGCGACCCGAACCCCTTTTGCGGCTGCCTGCAGGGCCTCTTTTTCCCAATCCCGTGAAACACCGGCCAAAAAATCACGGCCGACGGCGGCATCTTCCCTGAGGATAGCGTCACCTCTACTGCCGTAATAGCCGGCACCGGAAGCATTGCAAAGAGTGACGTTCCTGTCTTCCGGCAGGGCCGCCACCACATGACGGGTGGTTAGAATGCGGCTATCACGAATAATTTTTTTATAGTTTGCACTCCAGCGCCTAAAAATGGTTGCTCCGGTCAAATTCACCACTGCTTGCGCTTCTTCGACTTCCTTTTGCCACCTTCCCTGCCGGGTTGTATCTGCTGCAATATATCGATAAGCCTCATGACGAATCCGGTGCTGATCTGCTGATCTGCCGACTGCGGAGACCTTATACCCCCTTCTCAGCAAATACTCCGAAAGATTAGAGCCGATAAAGCCCGAACCGCCAGTGATAAGTATTTTCATAGGTCGCCTCCCTGATCCAGACAAGCCGAGACCAAGCGGGCTTTTGAGTTTTTGATTTCCTGCTTGTCCGGAAATTCGCAGGATGGAAACGCTTCGCTAAATCCTTTTTAAAACAGAAAACATACATTAGTTCCTTACAACATGTTGTCAGATAAAACCCCATAAGGACCTAGTATCCTCTACCGACTCATCGTATGCAGCGTAAATGGATTTGTCAATAATTAACCCGCACGTTATTTTCGCAACTAACTGAATATACAAAATTTATTTGAGGTTTCCAGTTTTGTTGAGAATGGGCAATATTTGGATCTGATACTGGCGCAAGGCAGGTCGTCAAGATAGTTTCTATTAAGTGATGCACTCGGGACATATCCCGATGAATTCAAGTTTATGCCCGATGATCGTAAAATCAGTGGCGCTTTTCCGATCATGTTTAATCGTGACATCAAAATCAACCGGAGCATCAACCACTCGGTCACATCGAACACATCTGAGGTGGTAATGCTTTTCCGTTTTTCCGTCAAACCGTTTCTGAGTACAGCCCAGTTCGAGTTTTTGAATATCACCGCTAACGGCAAGGATTTCAAGGTTGCGATATACGGTTCCAAGGCTGATGCGAGGCAGACGCTTGCGAACCATTGCATAGACCTCATCGGCACAGGGATGGGTATCCACCTTACAAAGCTCCTCCAAGATAACTCTACGTTGACGCGTCATCCGGAGATTTAATTGTTTTTGCAAACCTATCTCCTCCATATCGAGTATGATACCGCTATTTTATTGCCGGAATAATGCTGGTGTCAAGAAGATTTGCGAGTTGCAGGTTGCGCGATACGGGTTATGGGGTATGCGTTATGAGCTGTAAAATCAGCGACCCCCAGCAGAGCTGGGGGTATGAGGATGGCCCCTGGAAGGGGCCGGGTCACCTCTGCTGGGGGTCGCTGATTTTTTAAATTTTTTTTACTCTCTGTTTTATCGGATCTGTTGGTTTTGATGTCCACTTGACCGACTAACCATTGGAAACTATCTTGTTTGCTTCAGCTGGCTTTGATAGCGGTTGTTCTGTCGGCGGATACCAATAAATTGAAAAAATATACAAAAAAATTTCATTCATGGCATACACAAGACGGAACGGCTGTAAATAAAAAACTGTTGGTAATTCAGCTCAAATTATCCAAGTCGGAATTTACAACTCAATGTTGCACTTAGCTACTAATCCGTCAACTCTTGACCCGTGAACCCTGAACCCGTAAACTCTAACCGCCTATCTTTCATCAATAGGTGTATATTCACATACATCAGGGCCACAGTATTCTCCGATGTATTCGGATTCGGGTCGATACAGGGTGGGTTTTGGAGCAGCACCTGCAAACTGCTCTTCAATTACGTGGGCGCACCAGCCCGCAATCCGGGAGATCGCGAACACCGGTGTAAACAAATCAACCGGAATACCCAGTGAATAATACAGCGACCCGCTGTAAAAATCGACATTTACGTAAATATCTCTTCCTTTACGCTTCTTAAACTCCTCTTTGCCTGTTTGTTCAAGTTTGGCGGATATTTCATACCATTGGGTCTTACCTATCCTTTCTTCCAAAACTTTAGACATAGATGCTACGATATGAGCGCGCGGGTCATCGGTGTCATATATGGCATGCCCCAGGCCAAAAATCACTCTGCCGGCATCAAACTCCTGATTCACGTAATCTCTCACCTTATCCACCGACCCGATTTTAAACAACATTTCCATTACGCGTGTATTGGCGCCACCATGCAAATCACCGGATAAAGATCCTACCGCAGCTGCGATGGCCGCATATATATGCGCTCTGGTGGAAGCAACTTCCCGGGCGGCAAAGGTTGACGCATTAAACGAGTGTTCGGCGTGAAGAACCAGCGCCGTATCCAAAAATCTGCCCATATCTTCATCAGGTATTTCGCCGGAGAGCATGTATAAAAAATTGGCTGCGTGATCCAAATCCGAAGAAGGCTCAACCGGTTCTTTATCATTCCGGATCCGGTCCCAGGCCGCGATAATGGTAGGAAATTTAGCAATAAGCCTGATCGCCATGCGCAAGACGGCTTCCATGGATTGATCTTTTTTGTCAGGATCATGGTGGGCTAACAGGGAAACTGCAGCTTGCAAAATGTCCATGGGCAACGCATCTTTCGGCCGGTTTTTCAGAACTTCAATTATCGCGGCCGGCAGATACCGTTCCGCCAAAAGCCGTTGTTTAAACTCTTCAAGTTCGGAATTTTCGGGCAGCTTTTCATAAAGCAGTAAATAAGCGACCTCTTCAAACGTCGCACTTTTGGCCAGGTCTTGAACCAGATAGCCCCTGTAAATCAATCGGCCGTTTGCCCCGTCAACTTCACAAATGCGGGTGTCCGCGATGACAACACCCCGAAGGCCTGTATTTAAAACGGGTCTGCATTCTTCCATTTTTGCACCTCTTTGCATCTTTTAGTTTAGAGACTTAGTTGGGAATTCTTTGCACTCCAGAGGCGAATCTACGAAATTTTGTGCAAAAATATTTTCGCCACCAAAACACAAAAATTAATTTTTACAAACAGTTTTGTTTTGTGCCTTGGTTTCCATTTTTTTGATTTATCCAGGAAAAATGAGAAACTCCTTTTAATCCACAGATTTCGCAGAATACACGGATTACTCCAATCACTTGAGGGGTAATGCGAAATCTGCACCCTATAAAATGTGACTTCCTTAAAAAATTGTCAACAAAGATATTTAAAAGGCCTGAAGGCCCCCTAATTTAAAAGGTCATTTTATCCAGCGGCCGGCGTTCGGGCACGTACTCGTGTGGGATTTTGTCCTCATTCCAATCGGTTGACACATAGAGGTTGCAGTAACAGCTGCCGTATTCTTCTATATCCGGCACACTGTAAACGCAGGGGCAAATGATGTCCCGGTCGGCCTGCCTGTCCCCGCAAAGCAGTCTGCAGGGACACCCCATATAACCGTAACGCTCTTTGTTACCAAGCAGGGCTTCCAGGAGCTCAAAAGTTCGTTCCTTGTCCTGATTGAAATAATAACCCTTGGTTTCCTGGACTTTTTTCATCCTTTCATAAAGCTCTTGTGCATCCATCACATTCCCAATGCCTCCTTGATTTCCTTTTCCTTGAAACCCACGATAACCTTTTCACCGATGACGATGGTGGGAAAGGAACAGCGCGGATTAAATTTTTTAACATCCTCAATAATCGCTCTTCTTTCATCGCCTTTGAGCATATCCACATCAATAAATTCGTATTTAATGGTGCATTCGCCTAAAAACTTTCTGGTTGCTTTGCAATGACTGCAGGTGCTCAAAGAGAAAATCATAACTTCCGGTTGAGACATAAAATAATCCTTTCTTTGGTTAGAGTTCCGACGTGCCCTGATAACATATTTTCATGCTTCCGGAGCCAATAAGAGACCCGGAATGTTTGCCGGATTCGCATAACAATTTACAATAACATAAAATTAATTTCAATAATTAAAAAATATTTTAGAATTTCTTGATATATTTTTTTGCTTGACAAAAATCTATATTAATTCTATATGATAACCATTCCTATTAACGCTCAATATAATATTGCCCAAACTGGATTTTTATAATTTCCTCCATTATGAAAATCCAGCCCGCTAAATCCATCCTCAATAATTCCACCAAGGGAGGCTATAAATGGCTGAAAAAAAAGTGATCCCCCAAAAAAAAGAAATAGATATCAGTGCTGTAACTATCTGTGATGCTACAGCTCAAATGCTCATCAAAGCTCGTAAAGACGGTGTTGAAACCGCCTTTGACCGTGCAGCAAACATGAAGGCCTGTCCCATCGGCGCAGATTCAGCTTGCTGCAAGCACTGTGCCATGGGACCTTGCAGGCTGAATTCCAAAGATCCCTATTCCAAGGTGGGTGTCTGTGGTGCCACCATCGACACCATCATGTCTCGAAACTTTGCACGCATGGTCGCTGCCGGCAGTGCCGCTCATACCGACCACGGAATGGGCATGCTCGACCTTTTCCGTGAAGTGCTAAACGGTAATATCAAAGACTATACCATCAAAAACCCCCAAAAGCTCATCGAGGTCGCCCAATCCATTGAAATTAAAACCGAAGAGCGGGAAATCAAAGATATCGCCATGGACCTGTATCGCGAACTTGAACGCACCTACACCCAGGTGGAAGGCGAAATTCCTTTTGCCAAGCGCGTCCCGGGCAAAACTTTGGAAACCTGGCGCAAACTTGGGATTGTGCCGCGCGGGGCAATGCGCGAAATTATGGAATTGATGCACCGCTCGCATATGGGCGTAGACCAGCATTATGAAAATATTACAAAACAGTGCAGCCGCACTGCGCTGGCTGACGGCTGGGGCGGTTCCATGGTGGCTACGGAGATATCCGACATTCTGTTCGGTACCCCATCGCCGGTGGCCGTCGAGGTGAACATGGGGGTTTTAACAGAAGACCAGGTCAATATCAT
>JAJRVC010000442.1 GCA_024277475.1 Deltaproteobacteria bacterium | reverse complement strand
GTGGTTGTTGGTGGACCCTCAAGGTTGGGACCGAGTCCGTGCCTTGCCTTCGTGGTATTCGCTGGATGATTTATAATATTTTGCAAATTGCCCGAGCTTAAGCAGTGCGTATTGGACTTGATTTTGATAACACGATTGTTTGTTACGATCAGGTGTTTCATAAGGTGGCTCTGGAAAGGAAAGTCATTTCTGCGGCGGTGCCGGTTTCCAAACTTGCGGTGCGCGATGAACTGAGAATTCGCGATTGCGAGGATGTTTGGACGAAAATGCAAGGCTATGTTTATGGCCGCAGGATGAACGACGCCGAGCCCTATCCCGGGGTGCTCGACTTTTTACAAGCAGCCCGCGCCCAGGGCCATGAACTTTTCATCATCAGCAACAAGACCCGTACCCCATTTATGGGGCCGCAATATGATTTGCACGCTGCCGCCTCGGAATGGATCGACTGTGTGCTGCGTGATCTTCAAGGCCGGCTTGTGGCCAGGGACAATGTGTTCTTCAGGGAAACCAAGGAAGAAAAAATCGCTCAGATTGCGGCGCTTCACTGTGATGTTTTTATCGACGATTTACCGGAAATCCTGAATGCACGGTCATTTCCTGAAAATGTGCGCAAGTTGTTGTTCGATCTTGAGGGACACCATGGCGAGACACCTGGGTTTGAGTGTGTCTCAAACTGGCGCGAGATACGTGGACTGTTGCTGTCGTGATCTGTGATTTTTCCGCACGCATGTCACACGTCGAGGAATTATTGAGCCGGACTGGGATCAATGTTGCCGACTTTGAAGTCGAGAAATGTACAGAGGGTGGGAACAACAAGGTGCTCAAGGTGTTAGCCGGTGGGCGGCAGTTCCTTGCAAAATGGTACGTGAATGATCCGATGGATTGTCGGAATCGCCTGAGCGGCGAATGGAATTTTTTGAAGTGTGCAGCCCAGGCAGGCATTCAACAGGTGCCGCGCCCATACGCGGTGGCGGAGGAAAATAATGTTGCACTGTACGAATTTATTGAGGGCGATACATATCGTTCCGAAGACATTACCGCGACCCGTATAGAAGAAGCCGAATCATTCATCAGGGCACTGAATTCGGCAACAATGCGAACCACCGGCCGACTGCTGGCAACTGCATCGGAGGCCTGCTTTTCGATTGATGCTCATATTTCTCTGGTCCAGGCACGCCTTCAGCGTCTGGTAAATATAGAAGCACTGAGCGAAGAAGATGTTGCCGCAACCCGGTTTATTCAAGAATTGAGCGTTTTCTGGGAACAGCTCAAATCGGTGATATCAACCGCATGTGGCACTCGTGGGATTGATATGAGTCGCGAACTCAGCGAAAGCGAGCGTTGTATATCGCCGTCAGATTTTGGTTTTCACAATGCGTTGCTCAGTAATTCAAAGTCAACTTTTTTTATCGATTTTGAATACGCGGGATGGGATGATCCGGCGAAACTGTATGCGGATTTTTTCCTGCAACCAGCCCTTCCGGTTGCTCGGAAATACAAAACAAATTTCCGATCCGCGGTGCTCTCTCACATCAAGACCGCCTTGAAAGACTACCATGAATTCCGTGCCGAGCTTCTATGGGAGCTGGTTGGGGTGAAATGGTGTTGCATTATCCTTAATCCCTTTATCGCGGGTTGGAGCAATGCACGTTTTAAAGACGACAGCAAACAACATCTGCGCACACTGAAACATAATCGCCTGCAGAGGGCGCAACGGGCCTTCTCAGAACTATCAATCCACTCGGGCGTAAGTCCCGAATACGACATCCATTCAAAATTCACCCACTTTTAATGAAGGCAAATGACCATGGCCTATGTTGATTTTCTATCCGTTATTCACAAAAGCACGACTCGAGACTATCTGGCGCGTGTCAATGATCCTGAGTTCCCTAAGGAAAAAGCCGCGGAGCTTGCCAAAAAATGGGGCTATGACTATTGGGACGGCGATCGGCGCATTAATTACGGTGGCTACAAGTACGATGGCCGGTGGGCCAAAGTTGCGAAGGAAATGGTCGACCATTACGGCCTGAAAGACGGTGATAAGATTCTCGATGTGGGTTGTGGCAAGGGGTTCCTTGCCTATGACTTCACCCAGGTGTGCCCGGGTGTCGAAGTTAAGGGGATAGATATCTCTCAATATGCAATCGACGATGCCGTGGCGGGAATTAAGGACTCACTGAGGGTTGGCAACGCGACTGAATTACCGTATCCGGACAATTATTTCGATCTGGTGGTGTCCATTAATACGCTACACAATTTGCATTGTTACGATCTGGACAAAGCGCTGCGAGAAATGGAGCGGGTTGGTAAATCAAACAAATATATTTGCGTCGAGTCCTATCGCAGCGAGGCAGAGAAGACAAATTTACTTTACTGGCAGGTTACTTGTGAGGCGTTCAACACCCCCGAAGAGTGGCAGTGGTGGTTTGAAAACTGCGGGTATACCGGCGATCATTCTTTTATCTATTTTGAGTAAGGGTTCGTGCCAAAATAACGTGTGCAGGTTACGCTGGATTTCGCTGTGTCTTCAAGGCGCACAAAGAGGCGCATACTCATTGTATGTAACTCTTTGTGCAACACCGAAGACGCAGTGAAAGACAAGTAAGATGTGCACGTTATTTTGACACGAGCCCTAAGGGCGATAGTGAAGTAATGTGTAAGTTATTTTCACCAGGATTCTAAGTGAGGCATCATGCTTTCTGAAAAAATCAGAGCCGCAATACTTGTTGAGCAAAAAACTCCATTGGTTGTTGATGAAATTTTGCTCCCCGGTCACCTTGAACCCGGCCAGGTGTTGGTCAAAATACATTACAGTGGAATCTGCGGATCTCAATTGGGAGAAATCGACGGAGCCAAAGGTCCTGATCGTTTTCTTCCTCACCTCTTAGGTCACGAGGGCTCGGGCACAGTGTTAACAGTGGGGCCGGGAGTCACGCATGTAGCCGAAGGGGATAACGTTGTTCTGCATTGGCGCAAAGGTCTGGGAATTGAAGCCGTGCCGCCAATTTATATGTGGGGCGATGATCGAGTGAATGCCGGCTGGATAACGACCTTTAATGAAGCCGCGATTATTTCAGAGAACCGTCTGACACGAATTCCCAAGGACTCAGATATTGAAGTTGCGCCACTCTTCGGGTGTGCGGTGACCACAGGGTTTGGTGTTGTAGTCAATAATGCGAAACTGCGGATTGGTGAGTCCGTAGTTGTTTTTGGTGCCGGCGGTGTCGGCCTGAACATTATTCAGGCTGCTGCCATGGTCTCTGCCGACCCGATTATTGCCATCGATCTGCATGATGGCCGCCTTGAGTTAGCGTCAAAGATGGGCGCGACACATACACTTAACGCAAGCACATCAGATGCGAAAGCCTTCATCGAAGAAGTCCTGTCCGGTCAAGCACTTGACGTGTTTATTGATAACACGGGAAATCCAACCATCATCGAAATGGGTTACGCCCTGAGCGGTCCTTTGGGAAGGATTATTCTGGTGGGTGTTCCTCGCCGAGACAATGATGTATCCATCCATTCTTTGCCACTGCATTTCGGCAAGAGCATATCCGGATCACACGGTGGTGAAACGGTACCGGAAGTGGATATTCCTAAATACTTGAGAATGTATCAACGGGGAAAACTTTCTCTTAAGGAACTCATAACAGAGACTTATACCCTTGACGATATCAACGAGGCAATCGAGGGAATTCGGAATGGTTCCATATCGGGCCGCTGCATGATCAAAATGTAAAACCGCACACTATCCAACCGGCACCTGAATGACAGTAATGCTATGAATCCAGCAGCACATGATCACGTTATACAAATACGAGAGTTAGTCGAAGAAGGAGACCGTGTGGTTTTCGTATCCGGCGACTTTAATATTGTTCACCCAGGGCATTTGCGGCTATTTGATTTTGCCAGGAATTGTGGGGACTTGCTGGTCATCGGGGTAAACCGCGACGGTTTTGGCAATACCGTACTACCTGAGGATCTCAGGCTGGAAGGGGTGAAGGGAATCGGGAACGTTGATTATGCGCTCATTTTGAAAACCTCACCCGAGGATTTCATTGCTGAATTGCAGCCGGATGTTGTTGTCAAAGGTAAAGAACATGAAACTCGCTTGAACCCAGAGCGAGAAGCAGTCGAACGCTATGGCGGAAAACTGTTGTTCTCTTCGGGGGAAATTCGATTCTCATCACTGGATCTATTACAAAAGGAGCTTTCCGGATCGAGTTCCTTTCTCATAAACAAGCCGGGCGGTTATCTGAGAAGACACAATCTGACATCTGAATGCCTGGTTGCGACGGTAGAGAAATTCCGGGACCTGAATGTGGTGGTGGTGGGTGACCTGATCGTCGATGAGTATATTACTTGCGACGCTTTGGGTATGTCACAGGAAGACCCAACGCTGGTCGTTACCCCCCTTAAACATGACAAATTTATCGGTGGCGCCGGTATTGTTGCGGCTCATGCCCATGGGCTTGGCGCCAAGGTCTCATATTTTGCCGTGTGCGGCAGGGATAAGACGGCTGCATTCGCGGCGGGAAAAATGAATGAATACGGTGTCGATGCGACCTTCGTCGAAGACGATAGCCGTCCCACCAGTCTGAAACAGCGTTTTCGTGCACAAAATAAAACATTGTTACGTGTCAGCCATCTTCGTCAACACGGTGTCAGTTCTGGCGTGTCGGATAGTCTTTATGAACATATTGTTGAACACTTAGAGAAGGCCGATATTTTGATTTTTTCGGACTTCAGTTATGGCTGCCTTCCTCAAGAACTGGTCGACCGTTTGATTGCGTTCTGTCAAGAAAACAAGATAATGATGACCGCCGACAGCCAGTCATCATCACAAATAGGTGACGTTTCAAGATTCCCGGGAATGAATCTCGTGACGCCAACGGAACATGAGGCACGCTTGGCTACGCATGATTATGGTTCTGGTTTGGTCGTCCTCGCGGATGCACTTCGCGCGAAGGCAAAATCGAAAAATCTGGTTATTACGCTGGGTGCTGAAGGTATTCTCATTCATGCACCACACACATCCACGGATGACATTATCACCGACCGCTTACCGGCGTTTAATCCGCTTCCAAAGGATGTTGCCGGGGCCGGAGATTCGCTGCTGACGTGTTGTTCATTGTCTCTGGCTGTGGGGGCGTCCATCTGGCAAAGCGCATATATCGGGTCGGTGGCGGCGGCCTGTCAGGTTCACCGTGTGGGCAACCATCCGTTGCAGGCGGCTATGCTTGTTCAGGAAATTAATAATTGAGAGCGCTGTTGTTGTCCGCCGGTCTGGGCACGCGCCTGCGCCCCATTACCGAGACGATACCCAAATGCCTTGTTCCCATT
>JAJRVC010000441.1 GCA_024277475.1 Deltaproteobacteria bacterium | reverse complement strand
TGCTCCGTCAATTTAACCTCTATTAGGGTCTAGTTCCCCGCGACTTGCCGCAATGGGTTCGTTGATGGTTTTTTTATAATTGATCCGCCAGAAGGCGGACCTTAAATAGTCAATATTCATTCGAAAATATTCAATTGTTTTCACTTAGGGTAGCCCGTGATATTCCTGATGTGCTTGTATAAGGGTTTCAAACGTTTGTACATCTTCTTGTAGACGTCATGGTAGAGCGCTTCGTAAAGTCGGTGGTTGCGTTGGTCCGGTTCATAAACCTCGCCCACATGGGTCATGGCCTTTACCGCCGTTTTAAAATCCGGATGCAGTTCTAAACCAACAGCCGCATTGATGGCTGCCCCCAGCCCCGAGGTTTCGTAGAGATGGGGTTTTACAGTCGGTAAACCGAATATGTCTGCTGTTAACTGCATGGCATTGCGGCTCTGACTGCCGCCGCCCGACACCCGCAGGCTGGTAATCGGGGTGCGGCTGCGCTTTTCAATGCGTTCTTTGCCCTCCTTTAAGGCATAAGCCAGACCCTCTAGAATCGAACGGTACAGATGTGCGCGGGTATGAACATCCCCAAAACCGATAATGGCACCTTTGGCCTCGGGTCCAGGCGTTTTCAATCCCGGCGTCCAATATGGCTGGAGCATCAATCCCATTGAACCCGGTGGAATTTTATCGATGAGTTTATCAAAAAGTTCTTCAGGTGTGAGTCCCAACTCGGCGGCCTGCCGTTTTTCGAGATGGCCGAACTCTTCCTTGAACCAGTTGACCATCCAGTATCCGCGAAACACCTGAACTTCGACGGTATGATAACCGGGGACAGCCGCTGGATAGGGTGGAATCATTGGGATGGGTTCGACATATTTTTTGTGGGTAACATTGATTGTGGCGGTAGTGCCGTAACTTAAACAGCCGATGTCGGATTCAAGACTTCCGGAACCGATGACCTCACAGGCTTTATCGGCTGCTGCCGCCACCAGAGGCAGCCCCTGCGGAATTCCGGTCTCATTCGCTGCGTCGGCACTTATGGTTCCGAGAATCCGGCTGGGAGGAATAAGCTCCGGCATAATTGAGGGCTCGATACGGGATAAAATCTTCCATTTCCAGTCCCACCAGGCGGACAACCGCAGGCGTTTATAGTCAAAGGGGATATAGCCGACCTGACAGCCAATGGAATCGACAAATTTTCCGACCAGTTTATAAGTCAGATATCCGGAGAGCAGCAGGTATTTATGAGTCTTTTGCCAGACTTCCGGCTGGTAGGTGCTGATCCAGTTGGCTTCGGCTTCCGCCTGGAGGTAGGCCACTGTCTTACCGAGGCCGGCGATTCCGAAAATAGCACCCCACAGGCCACCCACGGGTGCTAATCCATGGGTTTTCCGCTGGTCGAGCCAAAGCATCGCAGGCCTGAGGGGCTTGCCGTTTTCATCAACATTGATAACGGTGCCCCGTTGGGTGGTGACGGCCACGCCGGCAATGCGTTTGCGGTAGTTATGGTTTTGACGCCAAAGTCCCTGACAGGCCCGGCAAAGCGCCTGCCAGAAAACATCCGGATCCTGTTCGGCCCAGGCGGGCTGTTCTGAAAAATAGGGGGTAAACGGTACGAGCTCCTTTACCAGGAGCTGTCCTTCGAGATCGAAGATCAAGGCTTTCAGGCTCTGAGTGCCATTGTCAATGGCCAACAGGAGGTCTTTATTGTCCATCGGTCACCTTCTCAAAATATGGGATAAATCCATATTCACAATCACTTAACCAATCAACTAATCAACCAGTCAACGATATCCACATTCAGGCTTTCCGCCGCTTTTTTACAGACACAATCTTGTAATAGATGGAACTTGTAATCGCTCCCAGGGTTTTGAAAGAGATAATTTTTCTTTGAGCCAAAACTTCGGCGCGTCGGATCGGCAGAGCGTGGGCATGATTCCATTGCGCCAGGTAAATATTGATTTCGTCTTTCCAGCGTCGCCGATTCCACGGCAAAACTTTTTTACAGAGTTTTTGAATACGTTTTAAATACGCCTTTCCGCCTTGCGGTGTCAACAGCCCGATACGAACACGTCTCAACAGCAAATCGCCAAGATGCCTGATTTGCTCGTTTTGGGCTACATAGGGCAATTCGGCCCACAGCGTATGAGTCCCGGCAATGGTTGCAAGGTCCTCGGCACTGGCGGCCTTAACGATGGTATCAGCCGCACTGCCGTAGCGGCCATAGAGACGGCGCCATGTTTCCGGTGGCAGTCCATAAGCCTGCGCGGGTGTTTGCTGCACCTCTCTGAAAACCGGCGTGTTGCGGTCACAGCTCTTGCCGGGTGGCAGAAAGGATTTGGCGGCTTTGAGTGCATCCAGGGCCAGGCGGCGGAATGTTGTGAGTTTGCCGCCGGTAACCGTCACCAGGCCGCGATCGACCCAGACGACATGTTCACGGGATTCCTGGGAAGGTTTGAGTTTTCCTTCGCTGAGAACCGGCCGGATGCCTGCAAATGCACACAGGCAATCTGCCAGTGAGATATCCAGGGATGGAAAGATCGCTTGAATTCCTTCCATCAGGTAAGTAACTTCTGCTTCGGTAATGTTTGGTTCTATGGAAAGGTCCTGGGGATGATCGAGATCGGTGGTGCCCACCAGCACGGCGCCTTCCCAGGGAATCACGAAAACCGCACGATTATCCTGAGGA
>JAJRVC010000440.1 GCA_024277475.1 Deltaproteobacteria bacterium | reverse complement strand
TAAAGGGTTAAAAAAGCAAACCGGCAATGAAAATGTTTAGCTGAAGCAGGCAGAATGATATTTGACGGCCAATTTCAAGGGTAAATCGGTCCTCCAACCGGTAGGACCTGTTGGAAAAATTTGCTTTTTAACACCTTTTAATATTTTAAAACAGATTTATTTCCCTTAACTCAAAATATTTTTCAAAGGAGAGAGTCGATGACCGAGAATGCAAAAGCCATGGTGCTGGCGTCTTTTGCTGCCGATGCCCTTTCTCTGGGCGTCCACTGGATATACAATACCAACGTTATTGATAAAAAGTGGGGGCGGGTGGAAAAATACATAAAACCGGAAAAACCGACATACCATCCCACCAAGGATCTTGGTGACTTCACACATTACGGGGATCAAACCCTGGTGTTGCTAAAATCCATTGCCGGGAGTTCCGGTTTTGATCTCAATCACTTTGCCGGCCGTTGGCAGGAATTTTTTAAAAACTACAAGGGCTATTTTGACGGAGCCACCAAGGCCACTCTTCAAAATTTCGCGGCTGGAAAGAGTCCGGCGCATGCCGGATCTGATTCCAATGATCTGGCCGGAGCCGCCCGGATTGCGCCACTGGCCTTTTGTTATCGCAATGACCTGAACACGCTTATGGCCGCCGCCCGGGCCCAAACAGCCCTCACCCATAACAACCATGAGATTATTGAAACCGCTGATTTTTTTAGCCGGGTCGCCTGGCAGGTCCTCCACGGTGAAACACCCACCACCGCCATCAAGCAGGTGCTGGGGGAGGGATTTGATCGTGAGCCTTATACGAAATGGGTCACGGACGGTTTGAACAGTGTTGAAGCCACTACCCGTCAGGCCACGCTGGATTTCGGGCAAATGTGCGAGATAGAAGCGGCGTTTCCCTGCTTGGTGCATCTAATCGCCCGGTATGAAGACAATTTAAAAGAGGGCCTGATTGAAAATGCCATGGCCGGCGGCGATTCTGCAGGCCGAGGTTTGATGGTGGGCATGATATTGGGCGCTCACCTGGGAATGGATGCCATACCGAAAAATTGGCTCTTTGAATTAAAATCCTACCAGGAAATTATTGACCTGCTGGATCAGATTGACCGGAAACTGGATTAGACATGAATATTATATCTACATCGCTTAAGGGTCTACTGATCATAGAGCCGGATGTATTCGAGGATAACCGCGGATATTTTATGGAAATGCATCATCAAGAGCGTTTTCAATCAGCCGGCATAGATGCTGTCTTTGTACAGGACAATCTTTCGTTTTCAAAAAAAAGCACCCTAAGGGGTTTGCACTTCCAGGTCACTCATCCCCAGGCCAAACTGGTTCAGGCCGTTACCGGAGAAATTTTTGATGTGGCAGTTGATATTCGGCCCGAATCCTCCACCTTCGGCAAATGGTCGGGAGCCTTGTTGTCTGCAGAAAATAAGCGCCAGCTTTTCATTCCTGGGGGCTTTGCCCACGGTTTTTGCGTGCTCAGCGAAAGCGCCCATGTTGTTTACAAGTGTTCCGACTATTACAGCCCCGAGGATGAAGCCGGGATCTTGTGGTCTGATCCGGATGTCGCCATCAACTGGCCGGTTAAATATCCGACGCTTTCCGAAAAAGATCTACAATATCCATGTCTGACAGAGCTGAGTTTGTAAAGCCATGAAAATTCTTATCACCGGCGGTCACGGTCAGCTTGGTCGCGAACTGTTTATAGAGGGCCGAACAAGGGGCTTTGAGGTCCTGGCCCCTTCACACCACCAGATGGATATAACCGATATTAAAGCGGTAAAAAATTTCATTAGTCTTCATAAACCCTCCTGTGTGATCAATGCGGCCGCATATACTCAAGTGGACAAAGCAGAGATCGAGGAATCTCTCGCCTTTGCCGTAAACAAAACCGGCTGCACAAATCTGGCACAAATATGCTCAAAAAACGAGATGCCACTATTTCAGGTTTCGACGGATTATGTTTTTGACGGTCAAAAAAAAACACCCTACCACGAATCGGATCCGATCTCACCGAT
This sequence comes from Deltaproteobacteria bacterium, assembly GCA_024277475.1. The sequence continues at coordinate 2,584 of JAJRVC010000440.1, read as the reverse complement.
AGGGATTTACGGCCGCAGTAAAGCCGCAGGAGAAACCGAAATACGATCGAATTTAAAGGAGCACATTATCCTTCGTACTTCCTGGCTTTATGGTGTCTATGGCCAAAATTTTGTAAAGACCATGCTGAAGCTGGCCGAAACAAAAAAAAATCTCCGGGTAGTGTCCGATCAATATGGCTGCCCTACCAGTGCGGGAGATCTGGCAAAAGTAATATTGGCCCTGGCAGATAAATGGCGGCAGCAATCTACAGTGGTCTGGGGAACATACCATTATTGCGGGCAGGGGATCATTTCCTGGCACGAATTCGCGGAAACAATAATTGAACTGGCCCGGCGGTGCGGGAAAGTTAAAACAAACCGGATTGAACCGATTACGACCGCTGATTTTCCCACGAAAGCCAGGCGACCGGCATTTTCGGCTCTTGACTGCAATCTTATCAAAAAAAATTTCGGAATAAACCCGAAGCCCTGGCGTGAAAGCCTAAAATCCACGATCAGAAGGCTTTATGAAGGGACGACGGCTGTCAATGGTACGCTATTAGAAAACCCACCGCGATGATTCTTTCGAATCAAAACTTAACCTACTAAAATTTATATATAAAAATCATGATTAAAAATAGTATTTCTTGATTTTTTTTTGATTTCAATTTAACATGTAAAGTAAAATGTAAGTATCACACTTATATCAGGTTCGATTTTTCCCCACTTCAACTATCTACTCATTTATTTATATATGGAATCGATTCCAGACAAACACACACCGGTACTGGTGATTGACGATGATGAAGGCCTCCTGTTGAGTATAAAGGCAACTCTGGTCAGTTCCGGACTGCCTGAGCCGGCCCTGCTGTCGGATAGCCGTAACGCCTTAGAGTTGGTTCGCAAGCATTCTTTTCAGCTCATTTTGCTGGATCTCACGATGCCGCACCTAAACGGTATGGAGGTTCTTAAAAAAATCAAAGCCGAATCTCCCGATCCTGAATGCGTAATCGTCAGCGCCAGCGATGAGGTTGCCACTGCTGTGCAAGCCATGAGCCTGGGAGCATCTGATTATCTAGTAAAACCGCTTAACAGCGAAAAACTCGTCGCTCTGGTTAATCGTATCCTGGAAAAGCATACTCTACGCAACGAACTTGAGCGGCTTGGAAGAAAAAAATTATTTTCCGAATTGAAACATCCCGAGGCCTATGCCGACCTGATTGCTGAAGATGAAGCCATGGCCCTGGTTTTTCACCAGGTAGAGGCTGTGGCCGGCACGGATTACAGTGTAGTTATTAATGGCGAGTCCGGAACAGGTAAAGAAATGCTGGCTCGGGTTATACATCGATTGAGCAACCGTTCTGCAGCACCTTTTTTTGCCGTTAACATGGCATCATTCAGTAAAACAATATTCGAAGATGAATTTTTCGGTCATGCCAAAGGCGCCTATACCGATGCCACAAGCGACAGAAGAGGCTTTTTTGAGGTTGCTCACGGGGGCACTCTTTTTCTGGATGAAATCACGGAACTGGACCCGTCATTACAGGCCAAGCTTTTAAGAGTCATCGAGGAACGCCAGTTTTATCGTCTCGGCAGCACAGAGGTTAGGGATGTTGACGTGCGCATCATTGCCGCCACCAATCGTGACATCAACGAAGAAATTATTAAAGGGCGTTTTCGGGCGGACCTGTTTTACCGTATAAATATGTATAACATCAGAATTCCACCGCTAAGAGAGAGAAAAGATGATATTCTGCCACTGGCCAATCATTTTCTAAACATCCATGCCAAAGCCAATAAGAAAAAAATCCAAGGTTTAGCCCCTGACCTGGCCGAGCGTCTACTGCAGACTTCCTTCCGGGGCAATGTGCGAGAGCTCGAAAACATGATAGCGGCGGCGGTTCTGCTGGAAAATGGGAAGACACTGACACTGACTTCTGCCCGGAACCTGCTGCCGTATCAGGGGCCTGAACGGCGCAGAAACGTGGAACTTCTCTCATTGGACGAGCTTGAAAAGCGTCATATCAAACGGGTTCTTGAAGTTACCGGCGGCAATCGACCCAGAGCGGCAAAGATACTGGGCGTAAATGTTACCACCGTATATCGAAAGATAGAAAAATATAATATTCCCCATAAAAATTAGAAGTGGGATTATTAGGAATGCTATCGCATTTAAATAGAAAAGACAGAGCGAAGCGATACCACAAATCTTCAATATCCAATTCCGGTTTGTCCGGGCGGGGCTTTAAGATACCTCTACTTGCATTCCTTCCCGGGCAAAAAAGGTTACCATGTTCCCGCTAAACTCCCTAGAGCAATAAGTTTCAGACAACTTATCGATTTGCAAATCCGACCGTAGCGGATCATGGTGACAGATAGCCAGCCGTTTAACCGACGCACGTCTGGCAGCATCGACAATGTATTCAATCGGCGAGTGACCCCAGCCCTTCTTGCCACATTCATATTCCGCCATGGTATACTGTCCATCGTGAATGAGCAGGTCGGCACCGTTAAAAAAATCTGCAATCCGCTGATTCTCCGCCCGGGCGACCAGCTCACCCTCCGAAGCAAGAAGTTCGTCAAAGGATGGATCAGCCGGATCAGT
>JAJRVC010000439.1 GCA_024277475.1 Deltaproteobacteria bacterium | reverse complement strand
TCCAATTCAGAAATGAGCAATTTTTTCTCTGAGCAAGGCCGCACAAGGGTTTACGTTGAGACGTACTTTTCGTACTTCGCAGACGTAAACCCGCGGAGAACGCCGCTCAGAGAAAAAAGGGCCATTTATGGATGGAAACTACCTAATTCTTAGCATGCTTCAGCATACTGGGAGCTGCACAAAGGATGAGGAAATCTCCGAGGGGACCGTTGCAAAGTAAGGTAATGAAGGACAAAATAATTGAGTAAATACGAACTTCCGATACCACCAAAACTGCATTTAATGTCTGCGGATTAATAATAAAAAATATCAAACCGGCAACCGATACGGCAACCAGGCCCCAAACAGCCCATTTCCTTAGATTCCAAACCCCGATGGCTAAAATGACCAGGGGAATTGCACCCAATACAAATTTGATGCCTAAAAGCCTGAGCACAGACTCAGCCTGAACCGGTTCGTAGGCCAGCCAGAGAAAAGCTTTAAAAATAGCAAGCCAGCCCACAGCCCAAATCGTCCAAGGATATGCAGGTTCCATTCGCTCGGACGGAAAAACTCTAAAATGACTCATATTCACAATCCACTCCTAACTCAATTCATAAGCCACCCCGACCTGTCGGGATGAGAATTTAAAAGGTTCTACCGTTACCGCGAGGGCATGCTTGACGGGTGCGAATCTGATCGATGCCGGCGGCTTATGAATTGATATAAATCAGCGACCGCCATCAGAGGTGGCCCGGCCCCTTCCAAGGGCCAGCCTCATACCCCCAGTTCTGCTGGTGGTCGCTGATTTAATCGAATTTTCGGTTATTACACATCAGTTCCCTGGCCAGTTCCACCACTTCTTCATTCGCGATGGCCTCAAGTTTTTTTCGGACAATCCTGGAAAAATATTCCCGTTCAGTCTTAGTAAATCTCCCGCCATCCCGCTTTTTAAAAACAAGCTCTTTCTGTTTAGCGGGAAATATTCGATCTAAATAAACATCAAGTGCGTTGGATAGTGACAGTGGTCTATTATCCCGGCACGCTTGGGATTTCAACCGATTCGCAGTGTACGTCTTCAGGGAGCACTGCAGATCCTGCAGGGTGATACGCATGCCGCTGCTCAGTTGAAATTCTCCCTTCGTCAACAAATCGCCATATTTCGTTTTTAAAGAGGCGGCAATTTCGTCTAGATTTTTTGGCGGCTTAAGCCCTTGAAAACTAAATATCATCGCACTGGCCAGCAGCACTTTCTCCAGATTTTGTCTTTTGGGACTTGTTTCCCAGTAGCGGGAGAACAATGCCTGGTAATTCAGTGACAGACCTCTTCGGGCGCATATTGCGAGAACTGCGGGAAATCTTACAACAACCCCGGCATCTCCCGCATTGGCCAGGGCATCTAAAATGACGATAATCTGATTGTCATTTATTGTCTTTTGTTCAGAGTCCTTTAGCAACGAATCAAATATTTTTAATGCCTCTTCTGATTCCTTGTTGCTTTCAAGCGCTTTTTGAGTCATTTCAATTTTTGTCACTATCCCGTTTCACTCTCCGAGGCGCAGTCTGCCCTCTCCCCGAGCTGAAAGCTCTACGAGCATGAACCCGGCCTGTATGCCATACGGGCCTGAACGCTAGGGCAGGCTTGACCTGCAACCAATCAGTTTTGCCATATAATATCTTTATATACTGGAATTGGCAAGACAAATTGGTAACCGCTCACAGGTTCAGCACCGGTGCTGTACCCTTAGACCCTTAACCCTTATTGCCGGTACACTCTTTGCCGGGCCCTAGCTGCTTTTGTTAAGGTATCAACATGGATATCTACATAGTCGAAAACCCGGGCCACGGTTTTACCGGGCGCCGGGCGCAAAACCCGGCCAAGATACTGAATAATCCGACCGCTGAAGCGTATGGGGGTGGCAAGAAACAGGGTCGACAGATTCCGGCAGTCAAAACCCTCGCCGACAAGTTGGCCGGTGGCAATGACGACATTCACCTCGCTTTGATTTAATCGTTCAATGACGTTCTGCCGTTCGGCCATATTCAGGTCGCCGGTTAGAAGATCGGAGTCGATTTTATAGCGGTACTTCAATAAGGCTCGGAGATTTTCGCAGTGCGCTTTACGATCGGATAAAACCAGACAAATCCCGGTATTGCGTTCAGTCTCACAGGCGACATCCGATGCGATGAGGACATTTCTCTCCGTGTCGGCCGTAAGTTCGGACAGCATCTTGCTGTACTCGTTCACCGGATCATAATAGGGTTTAAAGCCGGTATTTCGTATGATAATTTCCGCCGGCAGGATATCTCCAGCCTTAACCAGATGCTTTTTATCCACCTCATGATGCACATCGCCGAGGTGCCAGAATATCAGTTTGGACAGCTTATCCCGTCGCCAGGGAGTGGCAGATAATCCCAGCATATATCTGGCATCAAGACCGGTGACAGCTTCAGTAAACGTACGGCTGGGGCATCGGTGACATTCATCTACCACCAGAAAACCAAACTGTTCGGCAACCTCTTCCACACATTTATAAAGGGATTGCACCAGGGCAATGGTAATTTCTTTTCCCACCACTTTTTTTCCGCTACCGATCACACCCACTTTTTCAGCAGCAATACCAAGAAATGCTTCGACGCGCTGAATCCACTGGGATGCCAAATCTTTGGTGTGAACAATGATTAATGTCGGTTGTCGGCGTTGGGCGACCATATACAGGGCCATTATGGTTTTCCCTGAACCGGTGGCCGAACTGAGAGTACCGAAATCCCTGGCCAGCATTTCCTCCACAGCAACCTGCTGAAAGGGTCTTAACTTTCCCTTAAAGGAGAAATTTATGGGAGAAAGACTCCTGCGCCGGTCTTGAATCTCATAATTAATTTCATGCCGCCGGCACAGTAAAATCAACTGCCGCATATAACCCCGTGGAATCCATAACCCCGCAGCCCCCACCTTGTCATAAAACCGCAGTTTTTTGGGGGTACCGCGGTTCCAGCGCCCCATTTTTTCATTTTCAAGCCACTTGGGGTTTAAAAATTGAAGTTTTTCGGTCAGGATTTTAAAAATTTCAGGCGGTACATTCTTTAAGCGGAGGTTATTGGTGAGACTGATAATTAGCGGCGACATAGTTGTTTTCAAAGGTTTTCTTTTTATCTAGTTTCTTCAATCAGTGCCAATGCCAATTGCAAGTCATATGCCTGTCCGGGATCAAATTTCTTGCCCTGGTACATGCTCCCAGCCTTCTTAACAGCTCCGTATGGAACCCAGCCGTGCTCATCCCAGAGCCCGGGTTCATCGGCGTTCCAGAGCCTGAACCAGACGACTTCGTCTTTTTTACGAACGTACATGCGAACCCTTTTATTCTGCGGAAACGGGAAATAAAATAGTCCTTTATCATCTCGCATGGATTAATTCTCCAACATTCATCTTTGGACCCTCATATGAAACTTCATTAAGTCGCTTTGGCTGCCGGCAACCGGGTTCGCATGAAACACCGCCTGGCCGGAAC
>JAJRVC010000438.1 GCA_024277475.1 Deltaproteobacteria bacterium | reverse complement strand
TTTCACAATTGGAATGTTTTCTCGCAATACAGTACCGATAGTCCACCCCAACCCAAATGATGCGGCAACCTTCGCAAACATTCCTATGGCAGTGGTCCCCAGGTTTATTGATGGAATCATGCTTGCCAACGAACCGACAAATTTGGGGATATTAGTGATTGCTAAAAGTGTGATTGCCCCTGACAATAAATTTAAAGGCGCCGTCAAATTGGGGACGAACCCGGCAACAAGATTGATCACCTTTCCCCATCCTGTAATGGATCCAATACCGGAGACTGTTTTGCCGTCCAGCTCTGAACACTTGCCCGCAAGTTCCGCGATCTTCCCAAGAAACGGAGTCAACCCCGCAACCACCCCCTTGGTCAAACCAACCCACTTCTCAAAGGTATCAATGACTTTATGAATCGCCTTTTCAAGGTCAGCCGGCTTGGTGAGATCCAGCCCACCAAAAAGCTCTTTGAACAGATTCTTTCCAACACCCACCAGATCATCAAGCGATTTGGTAAACCCGCTCCAATCAATCCCTGATAGCGCATCCGGCAACGCCGCGGCTATGCCTTCAAATTCGCTTGCCAGGGCTTCTGCGTTTTTTTCAACCCATTTAATGAGCGGGTCAAAGGCGCCGTCATCAAACCCGATACTTACACCCTTAAAAATATTGACTATACCCTCGGCAATTTCCCCCCACTCATCTAAAAGCGGAGTCCCCACCTCAATCAATGTTGCTTTTAGATTATTGATAATTTCCTGATTGGTCAGTGCAAAATTATCAGCCATTTTGCGATAGGCTGTTTCAGCAGCACGTGCGCGGTCTGACATGGCATCCAGGGCATCTGCATATTTTCCAGATGCATCTTTGCCTAAAATAATTGCGGCATTGGCTCCCTCGATTCTGGGCAGCAAGGCTTTCATTTGCTCTACATTTCCACCGGTGGCCTCATATAAATCTTTAAACACCCCATCAAGGCCTCTTGCTTCCACAGCCTCGGCCCCCAGTTCCACCCCTAAAGCCGCTGCTGCTTTTTTTACTGCATCCGTGGGCGCAAGGATTCCCACCAGTGCTGATTTTATCTGGGTAACGGCCTGTGCAGTTGGGGCCCCTGATGCTGTTAAGCCGGCAATCGCCGCCGCCAGGGCGTCAAAACTGACCCCGCCGCCGGATGCAATGCCCGTAACGTTAGCCAAAACAGGTTCTAATTCACTCAGGGTTGTTTTACCGCTTTTGACCGTTGTAAATAATATGTCAGCAAAGTCCGCAGCATCCTTTGTTGACATGCCAAATGCATTTAAGGTGGGCTTTAAGATGTTTATGGCGGTGTTAAGGTCGGCCTTGGTTCCAATCCCCAACAATTCAGCCTGCCGCAGCAAGTCGAGTGCCGTTGTATAATCTTCACCCGCGGAAATGGCGTTGTAAATGGCGCTGTTGATATCCTCTATCGATTGGGTCGAGTCCCTGGAATAGTCAAGAATATCATCTTTAAACCTTAACAATTTGTCAGCCGGCAGATCTATCAAGGTGGATATCTCGTTAAAAGAATCACCGAATTTTCCTGCTGCAGTGGTTGCCACCACCAGCGCGCCGGCTGAAAGACCTGCGAGGACAGTATCAATTTTCAGAATTAAATCCGCGAAATCAGCCATCGGCTGGGTGGCTGATGAAACGCGGCCGGACAAATCATCGAGACCGCGGCCGACACTGTTGATGGTTCGGCTTACATCGTCCTGGCCGGCAAATATTAATTTTATCGTTTTTTCAAGGTCCGCCACGGTAGAGTTCCAAAAAAAATAGGCGCTGGTTATCCGTTCTCACGGGCTTGATAAAAGCGTCCCCAGAGCTCAAGCTCTGCCATACAAAGATACTCCGGGAATACATCGGGTCGCACTTCATATAAAAAACGCCCCCTGGCGTGGCACAAGCTCATTGCTACCCGGATTTCTTCATCGCGCCAGAGGGCTTCGGTTTTCCCTGCTGCATGCCGAGACCGCTTAATTTTACGATAACATTGGTTATTTCCAAAAATGTAATCGGATGAGACTTACAGATTTTAAGCGCCAAATCCAAATCACACTTCGGGTCCACACTGCAGCACATAAGATGTTCAATGCGCTTTGCCATGTCCTCAGACATACCGCCATCACGACCAATCAATGCTTTGACGGCATCTTGTATCTGATTCCCATGGGATGTTAACAATCCTTCCAGGACCTTGGTGGAAACAGACTGTTTCGCAGCCACCTCGTTGGCATTTCCTATCTCCCTGCCGGTCAACCCCCTGACAATCCAAACCGCCTTTTCATCTTCACCGAAATAGGATTGCAGTGAAGGCACCGGTACCGCTTCGGTTCGAGGCTCAAAGATCTCCGTCATATATTTTTTTACATCAAACGCCATGTCCACCTCGTATGAAACTGCATTTAGACAGGATTTACAGGGTTATCAGGATTTATTTTGGACTCGTATTTTTCTATCCTGTCCATCCTGTTGATCCTGTCAGAAATTGGGTTGCCTATGCCGTCGGACGGCTGGGCTCACATCGCTTTTATACGCCGATTCTCTGCCCCACAGATTCCGCCGCGATGGTGAAGGCCGCCGCGATACTAGAATCTTCCGGAAAATCCGTTTGCTGCCCCAGATATCCCTGGGCCAGCAGATAGGGATCATTCAGTCGTTCGGGCTTGAACTTAAACCACAGCATCTTATCGGTGAATTTCAGGATATTGTCGGTGATTCCGTCACGAAGCTGAGCGGAGAAGCTGCCCGGATTTAAGGTTGTGTTTTTACTACCCTTGATACGACCATAAACCGCCTGGGTGTTGATGCTGTGCGCGTTTGCCGGCGGCTTGAATCCGTAGGCGTCTACGATTTCAACAAACACCGGTTCATACCAGGATGCATAAACATCTTTGGGAACATCACCTGTGTGAATTGTCGGCAGTGCTGTCAGGAATTCTATCCCGGCATGGCCCAAAACGTTGTTGGCTTCGTTGATATATTTGGTTTCCCACAGCGGATAATCATATCGCTCCAGACTGGATCCTTTAACTTGTTTTATCTCACTGCTTTTAATGGCAGCAGCAGTTTTAGAGTCAAGCCAGACTTGCGCCAATTCAACGGAGGTGGCAAGCACGTAGGGAGGTCCACCTGCAGCCCCCCGGGTGGTTGAAAAGCTGGAACCTTCCGTACCTTTTACCGCAGATATTGCACCGGCAGCCGTTATCTGGATCGAATATTTGACATAATCCGACACGGTGGGTCGTGCGATTGTCTCATCCGTTACGGCCGCTATCTCTGTTTCCACCCCGGCCAGATAGCATTTGCAGAGACTGATATCGACTACATTGTTTGACCCGCTTACCGCCGGGATAACAACACCACCGCTGGATATCCCATTGGGCCTGATCACAGGCGCCTTGCCGGATATACCGCTCCACAGCTCAGATGATCCGCGGAAGTCCTTATGGTCTCCCTGGTCGGTGAGCTCCTGGAGTGAAAATTCGATTTGATCACCTTCATAATATAATATTGCATTTTCTGCTGACGGCATTTTTCAATCCTCCTATGATTGGCTGTATGGATTGCCTATCAATGTTTTGTATTTAATATTAAAAACAGCGGATGCACCGACGGATAGCTGCCCTTCCTCCGGATATTCGTCGGT
>JAJRVC010000437.1 GCA_024277475.1 Deltaproteobacteria bacterium | reverse complement strand
TATACGGTAGCGCAGCATGTAGCGTCGAATGCTGTTGGTCATCTCCTTAAGCCTGCTGCTGTCGGCAATCCTGGAAATTAAATCGTGAAATTGCGCATCCATTTCCACAAATGATTTCAGGTCTCCCTCAGCCAACATCTGCTCACAGCGCGACAAATTTTCCCTTAAAAGATCGGCTAATTCCACCGGATCTTTGTTCAACGCCCAGCGCAGTGCCAGGCTCTCCAGCGAAAGCCTTATTTCGCACAACTCCGAAACTTCCAGTTCGCTGATAGGTCGCACTGCATATCCCACGCGGTGCAGCGACTCAACCAATCCCTCACGCTCCAAGGTGTGCAGCGCTTCACGCACCGGTGTACGCGAAGTCCCGATACGGTCTGCCAGGTCGGATTCAACCAGCCGGTCACCGGCTTTTATTTGGCCGCTGAGAATCCCCTCGCGCAGGTACTCATAGACCTTCTCACGAATCGTCTTGCTGGGGCGGATAACTAAATTTTTCATTTTTACACCTCAGATCACAAGCGACGGCAGCCACAGTGCCAGAGCGGGAAAAGCGATAATCATGGCCATCACCACTGCATCGCATAAAATGAAGGGCACTGCCGCCCAACAGATCTCTTCAATCGTGATTCCCTCTGGAGCCACACCCTTCATTACGAATAACAACATACCGAAAGGGGGTGTGATGAGGCCCATTTCAAAATTGATGAGCATAATCACTCCGAACCAGACGGGATCAAAGCTCAGAATCTTCACGATGGGCATGAAAATAGGAAGACATATCATCATGATTGAGATGGTCTCCATGAACATGCCCAAAAGAAATACCAGCAACTGCATGCCCACCAGGATTATCAAGGGCGGCAAATCCAGCCCCTTGACAACTCCCAGCAACCCCTGGGTAGCTCCGGAAAAAGCCAGAATGGAACTGAAGCTGTTGGAGGCGGCAATGATCATAAATATCATCACCGTGATTTCAAGGGTCCCGGTTATGGAATCTTTGATGGCTTTAAAGGTGAGTTTCCTAAAAAAAGCGATTACCATAATCGTACCCAAAACTCCGGAAGCGGCGGCTTCAGTGGGCGTAGCAACTCCCAGCAGCATGAGCCCCAGTACCATGAAGATAATGATGCTAAGCGGCAGCACATAACGCACCAGCAGCATGACCCGCTGCGGCCAGGTGGATGCGTCCACCTCATAGCCTGGTGCCAGGCCGGGATTGATCCAGCACCGCAAAATGATGTACAGTGCAAACAATCCGCCCAAAAACAGCCCGGGAAGCACACCCCCCATCAGTATTTTACTGACGGAAATATGACCCAGGGCCGCCAGCACCACAGCCAGTGAAGAAGGCGGGATGAGCATCGCCAGCCCGCCGACTCCCACGATCGGGCCCACAGACATGCTGGTGTGATAGCCGCGCCGTTGCATGTCCGGCATCAGCACCGTACCCAGCATGGCGGTGTTTGCCAAAGTGGAGCCGGAAAGGGCCGAAAAAAGCGTACCGCCGGCGGCGGCCAGTAAACTGAGCCGTCCGGGAAGACGACCCAGCCACTTATCCAGTACATTGATGGTACGGTAGGCCACCCCGGAATGAAACATCAGCTCCCCCATAAAGATGAACAGGGGAATGGGCGCCAGGGTGAAGGTGGACAGGGAACTGAAGATTTGAAGCGGTGCCTGGTAAACACCCCGTGGGCCGATAAAAACCAAAATTCCCAACAGGTCCATGCACAAAAATGCAAAGGCTATGGGGAAGCCCGATACCAGCAACAACACCAATCCGCCAATGAAAAATGCAAAGACCGCCCACCACTCCATAGCCTATCGGTCCTCCCGCAGCTGCCTGAATTTCAGCAGTGCTTCACACATGAACTGCAGCGTCATGATTAAAAAACCGAAGAACACCACGGACAGAATCCAATGCTTGGGCACATCCACGGCCCGTACATCGATGATGCCGCGTTGGAAATGATCCCAGGTCACGACACCGCAAACCCAGGTCAGAAAACCGCAGACAAGTAGTCCCAAAACGGCATGGAAGGTGTTGAGCATCCCCAGGTTACGACCCGTCAGGCGGCGGGTCAGGATGTCCAGCGATACATGGCGCTTCTTCCTCAGCAGCCAGGCCCCGCCCAGAAAAGTGATCCAAAGCAGTGAGTATTCGTTGAACTGAACCGACCACAGCGGTACCTGCAGATTCAGGGCACGCAGGGCAATGGTGGCACAGATGGAAAAGGTAATAAACAGCAGGAGGAGACCTGCCAGGACGGCCAGCGCCGTTTCCAGGCGGTTTAATACCCTGTCCAAACTATCCATGTCGTCTCCTGCCGCTAACTTGTTATTTGGAAATCATATCTCTAAGGGTCCGGCCTTCGTCGCCCGATTTCCTGATGACGACTTCCCAGAGGGCCTCGTCAGCGGTTTCTTTCAGTTTTTTGGACTCAGCCGGCGACAGTTGGATTAGCTGCATACCGCCTTTTTCCATAATGGCGTTTTCGCTGGCCACATGAGCCTTAGCACGGTCCACAGCCACTTTTTCAGCCTCGATCTCACTTTCCTGCAGGATCTTCTGAAGGTTGACGGGCAGCTTGTCCCAAACTTCTTTATTGATCAGCACGACGTTGTTGGCCATGTAAAAGCCGGGCTCCACCCGGTATTTGACCACTTCGTTCCAGCCCCAGTCACGGATCAGACCGGCCACCCAGATGAAACCGTCCACCACGCCGCGCTCAAGGGCGGTGTGCACGTCCGGGGGCGGGATGACCATCGGTTGGGCGCCCACCTTCTTGAGAAACTCGATGTGAGTCGGTGAGCAGCGAATTTTGAGCCCCTTTAGGTCGGCAATCTGTTTGATCGGTTTGTTCAAAAACAGCATGAAGGGCAAATCCACCCCCAAACGCCCCATATACTGGGCGTTCACTTTTCTATTATGAATTTTATTCAAAAAATCATTGACACCTTTTTGGCGCTCCTCTGCGGGGGTCAATTCAGTCAGGTTCAATCCGTCCACTACCGGAACGGCCGAAACATAATAGCCGCTGGTGGAAAAAACCATGTCCACCGAGCCGTTGCGCAACGCCTCTACCTGTTCCCGATTGGGGATGACTTCGGGCCCTCCCAGGTACTTGATCTCAAGCTGACCGGGCGCCTGGGCCGCCACATTTTTCTTAACGATGTCCAGAAGCTTCATGAAGTTTTGAACTTCGTAAACCGTTTGGGGCCAGGCGGAGACCGCCTTGATCACATACTCGGCCGCCATCACCCCCTGACCCAGCCCGCAACCTATAGCTGATGCCAGCAACACAATTAAAAGTTTCTTTTTGAGCCTGTTCATATCATCCTCCTTTTGTTGGTTATGCGACAGAATCGAGCCACGCAGACTGTCCGGGCTTCTCAGGAGCGGTCACTGCCGCTGCGGGCTGCCCGCGCTGTCAACTCCTGCCAGTTGCGGTCCACTTCGGTCTGAATGACCGTTTCTTGATCGGGCGTCAGGTGCCGGTAACGCCCCTGGACTTCCAGATAGCTTTCAACCGGCAAATCACGCGGTTGATGGTTGATGGTATACCGCCGGCCGTCCTCGATCTCGTAGAGCGGAAACACCCTGGTTTCAACCGACAGCATGGCCACCTTGACCGCCATATCATCCCGGATGCGCCAGCCCGTATTACAGGGCGAAAGAATGTGAAAAAAGCGGGTCCCCCGTATTTGCTTGGCTTTGAGAATTTTACGGGTGAGGTCCTCGGGAAAGGCAATCGAGGCGGTCGCTGCGTAAGGTATGCGGTGAGCAGCCATGATTTCCATGATTTGCTTCTTACGCCGGGTATTTCCGGTGGGCGTTGTGCCGGTCCAGGTGAATTGCGGTGTGGCCGATGAAACCTGGATGCCTGTATTCATGTAGCCTTCGTTATCCATGCAGACGTATATAATGTCTTCGTTGCGGTCGGCCGCACCTGAAAGTGACTGCAAGCCGATATCGAAGGTGCCGCCATCGCCGGCAAAAGCCAGCACCGGCACATCCTCACGGCCCTGTTCGATCAGTGCATTTCGGATACCGGCCGCTGTAGGAGCCGCAACTTCAAAGGCAGAATGAAAAGCCGGCACCCCCAGCGTGTAATTGGGATAAGGGCCGGTGGTCACCGCCACACAGGAGGGCACCACCACCACTACGCATCGCTTGCCCATTGCACGCATCACCTGGCGCATGCCCAGAGCCAATCCGCAACCGGGGCACGACAACTGTCCCGAGCTCATCACCTCCACAGGTCGTTGTGCAGTCGTCATGGTTCACCTCTCATCCATACGGGCCCATCACTGAACACCCTTGCGTCAAGGGCGTGGTGCACCACCCGTTTAATCAGGTCAGGGTCTACATTGGTGCCGCCGATACCGGCCAGATAGCCTTGCACTTTAGGTGGAGAAGCGCTGTTGACGAGAGCCGCCTTCACCTCCGAGCAAAAAATGCCCTCTCTGCCCAGGGATATGTTGCGTT
>JAJRVC010000436.1 GCA_024277475.1 Deltaproteobacteria bacterium | reverse complement strand
GAGCAAGGCCGCACAAGGGTTTACGTTGAGACGTACTTTTCGTACTTCGCAGACGTAAACCCGCGGAGAACGCCGCTCAGAGAAAAAAGGGCCATTTATGGATGGAAACTATCTAACATCTTTATATCCTTGTCAGTGGCAGGCTCAATAATGGCAAGCGGTTTCCCCCGATATGTCAGTGTAAGTCGTTCACCGGATTTGATACGTTTTATTACTTCTCCAGTTTTTTGCTTGAGTTGTTTGGCTGTAATTGTCCCCACAGGTCACATCTCCAAGTATTCACTTAAAAATAGAGTATCCACTTTGAATCTGTTTGTCGACAATCTTGCCTATCCAGAAGTATCCAGCCTCAAAAGCGCCGGCGGCAGAGGCTCATTGGGTACTCCATTCACCTCCCCTTTAGCCGTTAACCTTGTTAGAATTTTCGCGTTGGAATATTTGGAGATCTGTTTGAGTTTTTTGGAACGCATTGGCCGGGTCCATTGTCCGGTGCCAATGGGTTTTCCACCACGCCTTTGCGGGTGGATTCAACAATTTTGGGACCGTCTCTTTCGTCTAAGTTGACACAAAGGGCCGCATGGCTGTAGTCGCCCCCATCCAGCAGTCGAATCGCGCGGGAGAGTTCCCCCCGCCCGCAGGATAATAAAACATCACCTATTTCGACGTCGTTTAGAGTTATATCCGGCCGGCGATTGCTGGTTTCATTTTTCATTTTCCTGTTCCTCCGTAGAATCAATCGGCAATAGCATAAGGTCTCCATAAAACCTGAAGCCCCGCGGGAGGCTATCTTATCTTTTTTCCATCATATGGTCACCCCTTTGAAAACGTATCATATGCCTTCCGAAGAGTCGCGAGTGGCAGAAAAAGTTCTAAGGGGTTGTCAGGTAGTTGGATGAAACCAAATTGTTTGTAATAGACTTTTGCTTTATTGTCTTTAGCGTCCACGAAAAAACCAATAATACCCAAATCTTGAGAAACTCTGAGGACCCGTTCAACAGCATTGATCATCATGTGAGCGCCCAAACCCTGTCTTTGTCGGTTTTTGGCAACAGCGAGTCTCGCAAGTTTTGCAGCAGGAGCCTTTGAAGGATATTTTTTACCGTATTTACGAGGCAGTTTATCAACAAATATCTCACACGAAACTAAAGTGAAAAAGCCAAGGATCTCCGTTGGCATACTATCATCAATGAGTACAAATGTACGCGACAGTCCTTTATTGAGATGTTGTCGGGCTATTTTTTTGAGATACTGATTGAGCGCATCGTTGCCGCAATCGAATCCTGATCTATTGTGATCCCGGCTAACCGTTTCAATTTTCAGCATTATCGAATGAACCCTTATATGCTCTCATGGCATCCATGAGTTTTTCATTGGGAACTGGAGGATTTTCAATTATATCAAAAAAAGCATCTGCTGAACGGGTCGTCATTTTTATCAAGCGTTCATTTTCAATGACTTTCTGAGCTTTTTCAATAGCCGACTGTACAAGGAATTGGTTAAGCGTTGCACCCATAAGATCGGCCGCCTGTGCCAGGGTATCGTAAACGTGAGTTGGCACTCGTGCGGAAACACGCTGATTTTCTTTAGATATCGACATATTCTACTTCCCTCCACGGCAGAAGTTTACAATCTGCCTATTTTTAATAATTAAAATATATAGCTTTGGAGCCAAAATGGCAACTCATAAATTGATTCTTGGCGCCAAAATGACACATTACATTGAAAGATTTCAAGGATAAAAATTGGAGCCTGTTGACAAATCCCGCTCATCGGGACGCAGATATTGGGCAAAAGGGGGACGGTTTGAAATTGTCTGTTACGTCTGAACTGTTTAAAGTCATCAGGCATTCCTTCGCTTAATCCGATCTGCCGCCGGCAGAAGAACCGAAAGCGATCATATCACCGCACCAGGATCTAACCCGCCTGAAACAACACTTATTTGCCGGTTCCCTCAACATTTTCGGCACCGCGCGTGAAATAGTAAGCGCCAAGAATGGGTATAAAGGTGACGGCTATGATAAAAACGGCAACAACGTTCGTGACCGGGCGCTGCCGTGGTCGTACCAATTCGGACAGCATCCAGATGGGCAGGGTTGCCTGCTGCCCTGCCGTAAAGGTCGTTACGATGACCTCATCGAAACTGAGGGCAAAAGCCAGCATGCCGCCTGCCAGCAGGGCAGTGGCAATATTGGGCAGAACAACGTAGCGGAATGTTTGAAACCCGTTGGCTCCCAAATCCATTGATGCTTCAATCTGAGAGGGTAAAATACGTCTGAAACGCGCAAGAACATTATTGTAAACCACAACGATGCAAAAAGTGGCATGGCCCAGCACGATCGTCCAGAAACTGAAGGGTATATTACCTAAATTAAAGGCACTCCGGAGTGAAATACCGGTAATAATTCCCGGTAGCGCAATCGGTAAAATAATTAACAGAGAAATGGTTTCCCTGCCTAAAAATTTCCTTTTGTAAATTGCTGCTGCTGCAAGCGTGCCCAATGTGATCGCGATCAGCGTAGAGATGGAAGCCGCTCTGAATGATAAACTGATTGCATCCCAAATGTCCTGGCGCTGAAAAGCGACTGAAAACCACTTGAAGGTTAACCCGGGAGGGGGAAATTGGTAGGATTTATCTTCGGTTGAAAAGGCATACAGGAGTATAAACCCAAAAGGAATGTGCAAAAAAAGCAGCCCTGACAGGGTAGCCAGTTTTAACATAAACGGTGAGCCGTTGTTCTTCCTAAAGCGCATCGAAAGCCCCCATCTTTTTTGCCAGATACAGATAAATCGCCATGATTACAATGGGTACCACCGAAAAAGCGGCCGCCATAGGGATATTGCCGGCAGTCCCCTGATGCGCGAATACGGCTTGTCCGATAAAAAACCGCGAAGAACCGATAATTCCAGGAATAATATAGTCACCTAAGGTTAATGAGAACGTAAAGATGGAGCCGGCGACTACACCGGGAAAAGCCAATGGAAAGATAACGTTGCGAAAGGATTGACCTGGTTTTGCTCCCAAATCGGATGATGCTTCGATCAAAGACGGTGGGACGCGCTCCAATGCTGCGTGCACCGGCAACACCATATAAGGCATCCAGATGTACAAAAACACAAGAAAAGTGCCAAGGTAACTGACCGACAACGATGTTCCGCCGACAACCGGTAGGGAGAGAACACCCTCCATCACCCATAGAATATGCAATTTGGCAAAAATCCAGTTCAGGATACCTTCTTTTGCCAGGATAAGTTTCCAGGAATAAACCCGGACGAGATAACTGGACCACAATGGCAACATCACCGCCAGGTAAAAAATTGCCTTGACGCGTCCCTTGGCATAACGGGCCATGTAATAGGCTATCGGGAATGCAATCACTGCCGCCGCAACCGTTACCGAACCTGCCATCAGAACTGTTCGCACTACGATATCCATATTGGCGGGGCTGAGCAGTTCCAGATATGTCCGTAAGGTAAATTCATACTTGATTACACCGCTAAACTCATCGATCGAAAAAAAGCTCTGCATCAGCAGCGCCAACAGTGAGCCAAGATAAATCACCCCCAGCCATAGTAAAGGCGGCACCAGTAGAAGAAAAAGAAGAAAGAGAGGACGGCGATACAAAAATGTGGATAGTCTGCCGCTCATTGTTTGGGTGGGTACGAAATGGGTTTTTAATCCTGCTGCGGGGTTCATATCCTCAACTCAGCTGCTAAAGTAGCGCATGTCTTTTTTACTCCAGGCTATTTTTTTTCTTACGCCGATGTCGTATTTTTCAGCAGGGTTTGCCGGCAGGTTCTCGGAATTTTGCTGAATTAATACAATTTTATCTCCATTGGATAATTGGAGCAAATATTGTGTGCCGGCCCCATGATAATGGATGTCTTTTATTTCACCTTCTGCAATGCAAAGGCCATCCTGCTGAAGGTTGTTGCTTTTCAAAAATCGGATTCGTTCAGGGCGAATCGAAAAAGAACGACCCTGCCCTGTCAGCTTAAAAGCTGAATTTTTGCGGATGATGTTTGCGTTTCCAACAAAATCGGCAACAAATTCCGAAGCCGGATCTTCATAGATTTCTTCAGGGGTGCCGATTTGTTCAATTTCTCCGGCGTTGAATACCGCCAGACGATCACTCATTGACAGGGCTTCATCCTGGTCATGGGTTACGTAAATAAAGGTGATGCCTAATTGTCGCTGCAGGGCCTTTAATTCAACCTGCATTTGCTTTCTGAGTTTTAGATCCAACGCGCCGAGCGGTTCATCCAGCAAAAGAACCCGGGGCTCATTGATGAGGGCTCTGGCAAGCGCAACGCGCTGCCTTTGCCCCCCGGAAAGTTGAGAAGGATGACGATGTTCCATACCCTCCAGTTTCACCAGGTTCAGCATTTCAGTTGCCTTGCGGTTGTACCCTTTTTTATCAACCCCTTTCACCATCAATCCATAAGCCACATTCTTCAAAACAGTCATGTGAGGGAAAAGGGCATAATCCTGAAAGACGGTGTTGACGTTGCGCTCATAGGGCGGAACATTTTGGGTGGCAAAACCATGTATCAGGATATCACCTGATGTTGGTTTTTCAAACCCGGCAATGAGCCTGAGACTGGTCGTCTTTCCAGATCCGGACGGTCCCAGCATCGAGAAAAACTCTCCATCTGCAACCTCAAAACTGACATGATCGATTGCATGAACTTCCCCATAGAACCGGCAAACTTCATTGAAGCTTACTGCAGCTTTCATTATCTTGATTTTCTTCCCGGATAATTATTTTAGAGAGATCGGATTGACAAGCCATTTTGTAAAGAAACAGTATTTGCTATTTGGCCATGTCACCCCGATCTCCGCAGGTATCGGTTGAGTCTGTATACCGATCGTTAACTGCCAACCATAATTACCGTCCACCGAGAACCGCGATATAATCCGTAACCCATCGATAATAGGGGACACAGGTCCCTTGGGATTCGCACTTGGACACCGGTGTTCGCCAGAAACTGATCTTTTCGAAATTATCCAGACCATTTACGGTACAGCCTTCATCGCCAAGCAATTTATTCCCTTTACAGGCATCCAACACAACAGGGACCGACCCAAACCAGGCCGCCAGATCTCCTTGAAGTTTCTTATTGATGGACCACTCCAGCCATTTGTAAGCGAGGTTGGGATGCGGAGCATCCGCATGCATCATGGTTGTATCCGCCCAACCGGTTGCGCCCTCAACCGGAATGACACTGGCAATCGGTTGCTTTTTTGATACTAAAATATTGACCTGGAAGGGCCAGGCCGACGATGCGACAACCCCTTCGTTGGTAAAATCATCAATCTGGATAAAGGCATCATGCCAGTATCGATTGACGATTTTGCGCTGCTGTCTCAGCAGATCCAAAGCAGCTTTATATTGTTCTTCATTGAGCTCATAAGGGTCTTTAATGCCCAGCTCAGGCTGGTGATATTTTAAAAATAGCGCTGCATCGGCGATATAAATAGCACCATCGAAAGCCTGAACGCGGCCTTTATTTGATTTCCCATCCGGCAAAACCATTTCTTTGAAAACAACCTCCCAGCTTGTGGGCGGGGTTTTAAAGGCTTCAGTGTTGTACATTAAAACATTCGACCCCCATTGGTAAGGCACTCCGTAATGCTTTCCTTTTACGGTATGCCAGGGAGAATTTTGAAGACGCGGGTCAATTTTATTCCAGCTGGGAATTAAGTCGATGTTTATCTCCTGAACCCGCTTGCCGGCTATCAGTCTTAAGCTGGCATCACCTGAAGCCGTTACAAGGTCAAAACCACCTTGATTCATCAATGCAACCATTTCATCGGAAGTGCCGGCAGTTTTGATTCGGACTTTACAATTATACTTTTTTTCGAATTCGGTAACCCAGTCAAAATTTTTGTCGGTATCACCTCTTTCGATGTAACCGGGCCAGGCAACAATATCGACATATTTTTCAAGTTTACCGATTTTTTGCATCCCACCGGCAACGGCAACACCGGTCACATTTAAAAAACCTAAAATGATAACTGCTGCAACAATCATTTTCAACGAAATCTTAAACATTTTCTCCTCCTTTGCAGACTGTTTTTAATTCTTTGAATGCTTCTGCGACGACTTTACGAAACAATATGACAAACCAGGAGAAATGTGTCAATTATTAATGGTCAGACCTCGTCATTCAGCTTGGGAAAACAGCTCTGACTCATTAACCTTCGTGAGATTGCATAGAATTTGGGCATGGGTCTAATTCAGACATTGAGGCTCTATACAGATTGTGAGAGAAGCGAACCGGTTCAAAACTTTAATTAAGTGAAAGGAAACAAACATGACTTACCCCAGCGTTTATCCAACCGGAACCACTGTCTACCTGCCGGACCAGTGCTGGAACGGGTATACCATTTTCCAGGCTAAAGAGCTCGGTGCCCTGCTGATCGACATGAACGGCCGCGAAGTTCGCCTGTGGCGGGGATTGCACGGTTTCCCCAACAAACTGTTCCCAGGCGGCCATGTGCTGGGCCATAGCGGCGAGCGCAACACCTACTACGGTGTCCAGGACTATCGCGACCTGCTTCAAGTGGACTGGGACGGCAACATCGTTTGGAAATACAACACTTATGAATTTATTGAAGATTTCGGCGAGGAACCCCAGTGGATGGCTCGTATCCATCACGACTACCAGCGCCGGGGAAATCCGGTTGGTTACTACGCACCAGACATGGACCCGGGGATAGACGGCGGCAACACACTTTTGCTGGGCCACAAGAACCTCACCTGCCGGGATATTTCCGACAAACCCCTTTTGGACGATGTTATTTACGAGGTCACCTGGGACGGTGACCTGGTATGGGAGTGGATATGCAGCCAACACTTCGCAGAGTTTGGTTTTCGGGAAGAGGCAAAAAATATCTTGAGCCGCGATCCCAACATGCGCCCGGTCGCCGGCGGCATGGGCGATTGGATGCACCTCAATTGCATGTCCACCCTGGGTCCCAACAA
Source organism: Deltaproteobacteria bacterium (assembly GCA_024277475.1). The sequence continues at coordinate 5,375 of JAJRVC010000436.1, read as the reverse complement.
ATGGCATGACGCCGGCGACGAGCGTTTCCATCCCGATAATATTATCACCGGCGGCCGCGAAACTAATATCATATTCATCATCAGCAAAGAAACCGGCCGGGTGGTTTGGAAGATCGGCCCGAATTACGACGAAACTCCGGAGCAGAAAAATTTGGGATGGATTATCGGTCAGCACCACGCCCACCTGATCCCCAGAGGGCTGCCCGGTGAAGGCCATATCCTGCTCTTTGACAACGGCGGCTGGGCCGGATACGGCGCACCCAACCCGGGCAGTCCAACCGGCGCTAAAAATGCGCTGCGCGATTATTCCAGGGTGCTGGAGTTTGATCCGGTTTCCCTGAAAATCATCTGGCAGTATACGCCTGCCGAAGCAGGCCTTGTCCACCCGACGGACAGCAATCGGTTTTACAGCCCCTTTATCAGCAGTGTCCAGCGTCTTCCCAACGGCAACACATTAATTACCGAAGGCAGTGGCGGACGTATTATTGAAGTCACTGCCGGTCACCGGATTGTCTGGGAGTATATCAGCCCTTACTGGGGCGAACATTTTAAAATGAACATGGTGTACCGGGCCTACAGGGTACCCTATGAATGGGTCCCGCAGCTGGATCAACCCCGCCAAACGGCCATTGCGCCCATCGATGTGACCACTTTTCGGGTACCGGGGGCAGCGCCGGGCGGCGCCGCAGCCGAGGTATCCGTTGAGGGGACCCTGCCCTACCAGTCATCTTCGGCCCTGTGCGTGCTGTCCGACACCGATAAAGCCGATTAATCCGGATATTACCGATTTATTACGTTAAACCGCCAACTCTCCCGGTGAGAACTAACCTGGACAAGCTTAGGGCTCACGTAAAAATAATTTCACATTTTGCGACCTGATCGACGCTAAAGCGTTCGAAAATTGGTTTCCCCTGACTGATTAATTTCATTACGAAAATATGTCTGAAACATTTTTTCGCTTAGGGTGGGATTTTTATTTAACAATTGAAAAAGCGCTATTTTATTAACTACTTTTTCCGGAGAGATTCTTATCGGAACAATGTGTCCACTGTTTATCTCCTCGGATATGAGGTGGGTAACAATAACCCCTAAACCTAAGTGATTGGCTATCGCTCTAATAACTGCTTGAACACTGTCTATTGTAAGAACAACATTCAATTGGATCGACGAAATTCCAAAATTAAATTTATACCAACTCAGCAATGCCGAAGCATTAGGTTTATAGGAAATATACTCTTTACTTGCCAGCTGTTTTAAGGAATGATTGCCTTTAACAGTCCTGTCATAGTAAACTTTGGAACATGCTAAAACCAATTCTTCTTCAACTATCGGTTCAATTGAGTAAGGGTTAAAATCACCGAAAATCTGCCCGGCGTTGGGAAACATATCAATGTAAGCAAAGTCGAGTTCACCCTTACTCACCATGGGCAAAAGTGTCTCTGGATCGCCCAGCTTAAGAAAAAAAGTCACATCAGGAAATTGTTCTCGGAACGAGGCAAAAATGGCCGGCATATGCATTTTTCCAAATTCTACGGGGGACCCGATGCGCAAGTGTCCCGCAGGATTTTTCTGCGCTTTTTTGATATTCTTAATCCCGATCTCCAATTCCTCCATGAACGGTTTTAAAATATGGAATAATCTTTGACCGGCAGCTGTTGGCACCAATTGTCTATGAGCCCTTGTAAAAAGAGCCGAATTTATCTCAATTTCAAGCTTTTGAAGGTGTTGGCTCACTCCAGATTGGGTGATATGTAATTGCCTGGCAGCAGCCGTACTGCTCTTTTCTATAAATACGTAGTAAAAAACCTTAAGCCTATTAAAATCCGGAAACATAAAAAAGTCCCTTAGTCATTTCACTTGTAGCAGACTCTGAGAATATTGATCAATCAATAAGTATCACTTATCAATTAAGTTAGAAAGATTAATTTGTCTCATTAATCCATTTTTATTATTAGTATCAATAATAAATTTGATAGTTGTTTTCCCAATTTAGGAGGTGTTCGATGTTTTATCCTATTGATCCACCACAGCCTACGCCGGGCAAAGAGCAGACGGCGGCCTTGGTTGTCTTGAATCCTGCCCAATCGCAGCGTATCGTTGCCAAGGGAGCGGTGGCTTGCCCCATTGTTCAAAACGCTTATAAAAACGGCATGATCATCATCGCCCGGGGTATCACCAATGCCTATGTTACAGAAGAATTCTTCAAAATTACCATCGAAAACAAGGCCAACCAAACCGTGGGCTTTATTGGTCAGGGCATGACCAACGTTACATCCACACCCCCGCCTGCACCCCAACACGTTATTGAAAAGGGCAAGGTTGTCGAGGGAGCGGATACCAATGAAGAGATTTTGAAATTTAAAAAAGGCGATGTCGTTATCAAGGGCGGCAATGCCATTGATCACACCGGTTTGACTGGAACATTCGCCTGTTCCCTTAAATGCGGCACAATGGGCATGTCTTGGCCGATCTGCACTCCGCGCGGGGCAGAATTCATTATCCCGATAAGCCTCGAAAAGATGGTCCCCTGCGTCATGACGGCAGCCCAGCATACGGGCATCTATCATTTTAGATATGCCACCGGCCTGCCGGCAAAGATCGTACCATTGCTTGAGGCCAAGGCCATCACCGAAATAGAGGCCTTTGCCATCCTTTGCGGTGTCAAAGCTTATCACGTCGGTTCGGGTGGCATTGCCGGATCGCAGGGATCGGTTCATCTATCTCTTGAAGGAGATCAAGACAAGATTGAGCAGGCCATGGAACTGGTTAAATCACTAAAAAATGAGCCGGCGGTGAATATGCCCGAGGCCTACAGAATCGAGGACCCGCAAGAATACGACTATAACGCCCAGGCACAATTGGACACCCTGGGAGGCCTCTGAGTCTTTATATGGATTATTTTGGGTTGATCGCACAAGCCCCCGGCTTTAATTATAACAGGGCCGGTAAGAGAGGAGAAATATAAATGCATATTCCCATAAATAAAGTCAGCCCCGGTATGAATAGACGTAAATTGGACGATGAAACCAAGCTTGGCTTTGGTGTGATCATGTCCAACCACATGTTCATGATGGATTACAACCTCGACCAAGAATGGCACAATCCGCGTATTGAACCATACGGCCCCCTCCATCTTTACCCGGCCGCGGCCATTCTTCACTATGCCCAAGAGGCTTTTGAAGGACTCAAAGCCTATCGGTCCAAATCCAACGAGATTTACCTGTTCAGGACCAAAGACAATCTGAGGAGGATGTCCCGAACCTGTGACCGGATGTGCATTCCCCATTACCCTGAAGAACTGGTTCATGAGGGTCTGAAAAAACTCCTTACCGTGGATCGTGAATGGATACCCTCATCACCGGGGACATCCCTTTATATCCGGCCCAATATCATCGCTACAGAGGCGTTTTTAGGCGTTCGTCCTGCCCATGAATATCTGTTTTACATTATTACCGGTCCGGTTGGATCTTACTACCCGGAAGGTTTTGCCCCGGTCAAAATCATGGTCGAAGACAGTTACAGCCGTGCCGCTCCGGGCGGTGTTGGCGAAGCGAAAACCGCAGGCAATTATGGTGCCACCCTAAAGGGCCAGATCGAGGCCCATGATAAAGGCTATAGCCAGGTTCTATGGCTGGACAGCCGCGACCATAAGTATATCGAAGAAGTGGGTACGACCAACATTTTTTTTAAATTTAAAGATGAACTGGTCACCCCCCCTTTGGCTGGAACAATCCTTCCTGGAATCACCCGAGACTCGGTCATTACGCTGGCCGAAGACCTCAGCCTGAATGTTCAGCAAAGAGCCATTACTATAGATGAGGTCGTGTCCCGAATCCAAGCAGGTGAAATGGAGGAAGTGTTTTGTTCCGGTACTGCCGCCGTCATTTCTCCTGTCTCCACGCTCCATTATAAAGGCCAAGACCATATTGTAGGCAACGGAAAGGATTATCCTTTAGCCCAAAAACTCTTTGATACGCTGATCGCCATCCAATACGGCGACGCTGAAGATCCCTACGACTGGAGGGAGAAAATTGCCTAAATCCGGCAGAGATGCTTCGTGGATTGGTGTGAAGTATTGATTTTTAAATATCAAACCAGCAATTGCAACTGTCAAAATCAGGTCACGGTTTCAACATTTAACTTGTATAGTGACCGCGCCACCCGCGAAACGGGTGGCATCAGGAGGCCCCCTGGAAGGGGGCGAAGACATTTAACTCGACTATTCGTATTTCCCATGACTTCGCTGTCTTCTCGCCGGATCGGTAGAACCTTTCCGGGTCCACCACTGGAAGTGGTGGCTTAATATCAGAGTTAACAACTGAAACTTTTGGCATTTACCGACCCGGGCATGAACCAATAGCAAATAACGATCAACTTTGGTTCAGGCTCGTCCGGGTTGGGAATGGTGACGATCTCAGGATAACAAAAAAGAAAGGAGGTATGACTAATGTCGCTGTATTCAACCGTAGATGAAAAAGAGGCCACCGGCAAGGTGAAGGAGGTTTATGAAGACATCAAGGCGACCAAGGGTATCGATTTTGTGCCGAACTTTTGGAAAGCCCTCTCGATCAACCCTGATCACCTTGGAGCTGTGTGGCAGAAACTTAAAGTCATTATGAAACCGGGGAAACTGGACTTGAGAACCAAGGAGATCATTGCATTGTCGGTGTCCATCGTCAACAATTGCGATTACTGAATTCATTCCCACAGCGCCGCCGTGAAGCGGCTAGGACTGGACAACGAGGCCATCGGTGAGATCGTGGCCGTGGTGGACGTGTTTTCCGGCACAAATTGTATTGCAAATGCCTATAAAGTTGAACCTGACGTATCACCTGATCCCGATTAAGGGTAAGCTGATTTCTGAGGAGGCAATCAGCTATATTCTCAATTTTTCCCTTGACACAAAACTAACAATTCTATAAAGGATTTTAAATAATCTTAGGTTGTTATTGGAAAGAAAAGCTCAGCTGGCTTTTGACGCAAATAGGCGCACAGGGGACTATCATGGTTTAAAGCTCAATTATTGCCAAAAATTCCAGGGAATTCCCTGATAATATTGGATAATTCAAGATATCATAACGCTTTTACAGAAGACGCCTTTCCTGTTCCAGCAACTCGGGAAGAGGTTCTTTTCGAGTGGTATGAAGAAATTGACAAAATGGGGGTGTTTTCAGTTAACAAATAAAAGTATCAAGCCCTATGGGGTTAACTATAACATTAATGGGGGATAACACTATGAAATTTCAAAAAATATTTTTCGTTATAGCAGTGTTTGTAATTGCCGTATTGACGGCTTATCCGGCAACAGCAGCAGATCCCGGTTCAATCGCCTATAAAAAGGCGCTTAGCGGCAAGCGCATAATAATGGTGCCCTT